>CAMJYG010000024.1 GCA_946409935.1 uncultured Clostridium sp.
CAAGGAGGTGGTGTTGCTGCACCTGTAGGAGGCCAAATATTTAGCGAGGTTTTACCATATTTAGAAGTTAGTCAAGGAAATCAAGATGAAGTAGAAGTCGTTGAAGAAGTAATTGTACCAAATATAATAGGAATATCAATTAAAGAAGCAGAAAAAATAGTTAAGGAAATTGGTTTAGAGTTAAATATTGAAGGCATTACAGAAGAAAATAAAGAGAGGTTAGATAAAGAAAATACAATAATTAAAGATCAAACTCCTGTAGAAAGGATTAATATAAATAAAGGAAATAAGATTTTTGTAAAAATATAAATAATTTTATAACTAATCACGTTAAGCAGGACAATGAAATTTAAAGTTACTTAAATATAAAAATATTTTGAAAGACATTTATAAATATTGCATATTTCCTAAAAATAAGTTATAATATTCAAAATATACGTATAGGGAGGAAAAAAATGGATTCAAAAATAATTCTAAATGAGTATATAAAATCTGATATTGTATCAGATATACTTTCTCAAAGTATATCAAATGCAAAAAGAAGAGTGGTAGAAGAAGATTCAAAAGAGGCAAAAGAATTATTAGAAAAACTACTTGAATATGATAAAGAGGTAGATAAAGGAAATATAGAAATAATAAATAAAATCTTAAAAGGAGAGATATAAATGGAATTTAAAGATTTATCAGAAGAAATGTGCAAAAAAATAAAAACAGCAGAAGAAATGATTAATTTGTGTAAGAAAGAACAGAGATCAATTGTAGAAAAAATGTTGGGAAAATACAAAAGTGAAATACTAATGGGAAAACAAATATCAAAATGTCCTACAATATATATCGTAGGAGGGCAAAATGCTTCTGGAAAATCTAATTTGATAAGTGTATTAAAACAGAATAATCAAAATTCAGTTTCAATTATAATAGACGATATGAAAGCACATCATCCATTTAGAGAATACATAGACAGAAATTTTCCTAGTCAATCTGAAGAAATATTGCATTTAGCATGCTTTGAAGTGTTTGATAAATTGTTAAAAGATTTATTAGATAGTGGATATGATATTACAATTGAAAGAACATTAGGATCCATAGACAAAATGAAAAAATTTGTTGTTGAACCATCAAATCATAATTATAATATTCAAGTAAATGTTACAGCAACACATGAATTAAATTCCTTATTATCATCTCTAGAAAGATTTATATATGAATGTAGGCTAAAAGATGAATTCGTTAAAAAAAATACAGGTTTGAAAATTGATCCAAGACCGATTACGCTTGAACATCATGACAATACATATAGAGAAATATGTGATGTATTAAACAAGGCAGAAAATGGATATTTTGTGAATGCTAAAGGAGAACATATATATCCTCAAATTCATATATGGGACAGAACTCCTAAAAATCCAAGTGAAATATATGTAACTGGAGATGGAAGATTTTCATGTGCTAAAGAAGCTATGTATTATGGTAGAGAGAATGACCTAAAAAGATGTAAATCAGAAGAAGATTATGGCTATAGAACAAGAGTAAATAATATAAAAGAAGAGTTAAAAAATGCTGAAAATGGTGATACATTATATGAATATATTGGGTATTGTAATGAATTTCTTATAGAAATTGAAAAAAGAGGAGCAGTATATATAGGCGATACAACAAAAAGAAATATAAAATAAATAGTAAAAAAGATTCAAATATAAAATACATTATATTTGAATCTTTTTATTAGTAACTATACAGTAACTTTTATTTACATAAAAAAACGAAAAAATCTTTACATTTTTTAAAAAATGTAATATAATGTTGCCGAAAAGTTTTTTAAATACTACGGAAATAATGTTTTGAACAAAAAAATGACAAAAAACTTTAAAAAATGACATAAAAATCTATAAAGTCTTTACTTCCGTAAGAAAAATAGATTATAGGTTTTTAAATGCTTAATAAAGTACCTTATTAATTAAATGGGTATTAAAATATCAATATACATATAAAATTTAATAGTATATTGAAAAAAATTTTCTAAATTATAAGGGGGTATATAAATGAAAAAATTAACAGACAAAGTTGTTGCTATTATTTTAATAACAATATTCAGTTTATTGATAATATCAACAAATACTTTTGCTGAAACAAAGGAAAAAGAAGTTCAAATTGTAAGAGCAAAAAACGGAGATTATATAATCTACGTAAAAGACTTAATAGCAAGTGATGGATTTAAATTTGCTATTTCAGATGAAGAAGGGCTAGAATCAACTAATATTAGCTTAAATTATATTAATTCAGTAACAGATGGAGAGGGAAATCAAGTTGCGTTAATAGAAGCTGATACCGTTGCAGAAAAGACAAAAACAAATATGTACATTAATGATACAGAAACAAAATTAGATTTTACAACTGCTATAGAAACTTCAGATATTAAGCAGGTTGAGGAAACAACAAACAGAATAAAAACAACTTTAAAAACAGATATTGAACAAAGAAATGAAGTTGTTGATGGAATAAAATACACAGAAACAGTTGGTGGTCTAGAAATATCAGATGAGGATAAAGCAGATTCTAAGTATGAATATTTAAGTGTAAGATTACCAGCAGAAAAATATTCTGATTTACAAAAATTAGCAGAAGAATTAGACAAAGAAAATGGTAGCTACGAGAAAAAAGATATGTATTCAAAAATTGAATTTGCAAAACAATTTAATAATTTATATAAAGAATTAGTAAATACTGCTTCATGGCAACCTGTTGAAAATTTTGTAATAAAACAACCATCAGATGCGCAAAAAAATGAAAGATATGTTGTTTTATTAAAGAAAACATCAAAAGATGGAGAAATAATTAATGATGCAAAATTCTTATTATCTTATAGAACTGATAATCAAGAAAGAATACCGGGAAGAGTAGAAACAAAAGTTGTTAAAGAAACAGCAAAATTACCAGTTACAGGTGACAGTATGGTATTATTTATAGCACTAGCAGCAATTGTATTAGCATTAGTAGTTGTATTCATAAAGATGAAAAAAGTTAAAAATCAAGGTAAACACTAAAATATGAGGTATAAAATTTACAAAGTTATTTTTATATTACTGATAATTGCATTATTAGTTGTAATTTCATTAATAGTAATGAAGTATTATGAAAGACAGATAAATGAAAAACAAAATAGAGAAGCTGTTGAAACATTTTCAGCAAGTATAGAAAAAATTCAAAAACAAGAAGAGAGTGAAAACAAGGAAGAAACAACATCAAAAAATGAAGATGTAACTTTAAATGGATATAAGATAATAGGAATAGTAAAAATTCCTAAAATCAATTTAGAATATCCTATATTAGATATAGATACATATAACCCAGACGAAACGAAAGAGCCAATGAAAATGGCAATTGTAAAATACTGGGGAGGCCAAGTAAATGAATATGGGAATTTATCTATAGCAGGACACAATAACTACGATGGAACAATGTTTGGAAAAACAAAACAATTGGAAGTTGGAGATATAGTTGAAATGACAGATTTAACAGGTTCTTTATTACAATATAAAATATATAATAAATTTGTTACAGATCCAAATGATGTAACAATATTGGAAACTAAAGATAAAACGATTAGAGAAATAACATTAATTACATGCACAAATGGAAATAAAAGTAGACTTATTTTAAAAGCTAAAGAAATTTAAAAATAAAAGGAGGAATTCTAAATGGCAAATATAAAAAAGCCAACTAAGAAAACAGCTATAATTGCAGGAATTATAATTGTGGTATTAGCAGCTATCGCAACTACAGGTACAGTAATGTTCTTGAAAGATAGAGGAAGTACAGAAGCTGCTGATTTAGAGAATAGTCAAGTATTAAGTCAAACAGATGCAACAAATTCAGAAGGACAGAATCAAGGACAGGATAATTCACAAAATGGAACGACACAAACAGATAATCAAGGACAACAAACAGGACAAAATCAAAATGATGGAACTAATACAGGTAATGCAAGTGATGCAACAAATGATGAAACGACAGAAAATGGTGGAACATTACCAGGTACAACAACTAGTACAACAGGAACAGCAAGAACAACTACAACAGGAACTACAGGTACAGGAACAACCACAACCACTGATAATATCCAAGAAACAACTATAACAAGAACAGAGCAAGTAGAAATACCAGAAAGACCAATAGCAGAAGGACATTATGTTGGATGGACTCCAATGCAAGTAAATGCAAATTTATCATCAGCAGCAAGTATGGATAAAACAACACCAGACGATATAGTGACTACAAAAACAGGAGATAAAGAAGTATATCAAGGTGAAAAAGTTACATATGTAATTACTGTAGAAAATAAAACTGACAAAGATTTGAAAAAAGTTGAAGTAAAAGATATATTAGATTCAGAAATTTTAGATATATCAACAGTTAATTTTATAGAAAATTCAGAAAAAGCAACAATTATTGATAATGTGCTTGTTTGGAATTTAGATATAAAATCTAAAGAAATTGTAACAGTTAAATTTGAAGCAACTGTTAAAACTAATGTAGTTGCTGGTACAATTTTGATTAATTCTGTAATAACAAATGGTAAAGAAATTAAGGAAGATGAAAGACCACAAACAGAAATAAAACAAGCAAAAACAGAAATAAATACAACAAAAGTATGGGAAGATGATAATAATGCTGCAAAAGTAAGACCAGAAAGTGTAGAAATAGAATTAGTAGCAGATGGAAAAGAGACAGGAACAAAATTAACAGCAAATGCAGAAAATAAATGGACAGTAAAATTTGAAAACTTAAATAAATATACAGCAGAAGGAAATGAAATCAAATACACAGTAAAAGAGGTAAAAGCAGAATATTATAAAGACCCAACATATAGTGAAGATGGATTAACTGTAACAAATACTATAGATTATACAACAATTAAGACATCATTTGATGGAACAAAAACATGGGATGATGCAAATAACCAAGATGGAAAAAGACCAGAAAGCATTACTGTAATATTATATAAAGGCGAAGAAACTAATAAGGTTGAGGTATCAAGAACAACAGTTGTTCCGGATAAAAACGGAAACTGGAAATATAATTTTGCAGAAATACAAAAATTTGAAAATGGAAAAGAAATTAAATATAGTGTAGATGAAGTACCAGTTGACGAATATACAACAGAAGTAACTGGAAAAAATATTAAAAATACGCATATACCAGAAACTACAAAAATTGAAGGAACAAAAACTTGGAATGATGCAAATGACCAAGATGGAAAAAGACCAACAAGTATTAATGTCGTATTAAATAAAACAGTTGGAGAAAAAACATCAAGAGTAACTGTAAAAGAAGTTAAGGCAAATGAAAAGGGCGAATGGAAATATAGCTTTGAAAATTTACCAGTATATGAAAAAGGAGCAAAAATAGTATATAGTATATCTGAAGAAGATGTTGTAGGATATAGCTCAACAGTATCTGGAAATAATATTATAAATACTCATGAAACTGAAAAAATGGATGTTAATGTAACAAAAGTATGGAGTGATTCTGATAATAAAGTTAATGCAAGACCAGAAAGTGTAGTTGTAGAATTATATGAAGGTGAAGTAGCAACAGGAAATAAAGTTACATTAAATAAAGATAACCAATGGAAACATACATTTAAAGATTTAGATGTATATAAAAATAAAAAACAGATTGAATATAAAGTTAAAGAATTAAATACAACTGGAGAAGCGATAGAAAATAATAATGCATATAATGAAATTTATACAACAACATATAGTCAAAATGATAAGGGATTAATCGTTACAAATACAATTAATCAAGATGTATTAAAACCACATTTAACAACAACAAAATCAAGTTCAATATTAAATTGTGTAAAAGATGTACCATTAACTCAAGGAACAGTAGTTCATGAAGGTGATGTAATTAGATATGTAATTACTATAAAAAATGATGGAAAAGTTCCTGCACAAGTTGAATTTGCGGA
This sequence comes from uncultured Clostridium sp., assembly GCA_946409935.1. Classification (GTDB taxonomy): domain Bacteria; phylum Bacillota; class Clostridia; order TANB77; family CAG-508; genus CAG-269. The sequence continues at coordinate 5,978 of CAMJYG010000024.1, forward strand.
TGAAATTGATAGCGAATTAAAAATAAATAATGTAGTAGCATCATTGGAAAATAGCAGTACAGAAGTATTACCTACAATTATTACAAAAGGTAACGATATATCTTTTGATAATTATCAATTATTACCAGGTGCAACATTAAAAATAACAATAGATGCTCAAGTAAAAACATTACCTGACGGAGAATACAATGGAACAATAGAAGAAAATATTGCTAAAATAACAGGTAAAGTTGGAGATGAAGAAGAAGAAAATAAACCTTCTGATGAAACAGAGTATACAATTATTAAATCACATGTTGAAACAAGAAAAACAAGTTCAATAGTAGAATGTAGTAAAGAGCAATACCAAGGAAATGCAGTACATGAAGGTGACAAAATAGAATATACAATTACTATTGAAAATAATGGAACAGATTATGAAACAATAAAATCTTTAAATGATCAGATTAAAGATGGATTAACATATGTAAATGACTCTTTAGATGTAAAAGTAAGTGGTAATAATAGTTCAAATACACAAGTAAAATTACCAGAAATAGTTATGAGTAATGACAACAAAGCTATTGTATTAAACAAAGATTATGTTTTAGAATCAGGAAGAAAAATAACAATTAAATTCAAAGCATCTGTAAATGAATTAGCAGAAGGAGAATATAGAAAAACAATTGATGCAAATGTTGTAGTTGTAAACAGAGATACAATAGAGGATGAAAACGGAGATTATGAAGTTAAAAAAGCTCGTATAGAATCATCTAAAACTGTAGATAAAGAAAATGCTGAATATGGAGATGAATTGACATATACAATAACAGCAAAAAATCTTGAAGATATATCTGCAGATGTTAATATAAAAGATGAAATACCATCAGGAACAGAATTTGTACCAGGTAGCATAAAAGTAAACGGACAGTCAATTGAAGATAATGAACATTATGTAGATGGAAAAATCATTTATAATGATAAATTAGCAAATAAAAATGACGAATTAGTATTAACATTTGATGTTAAAGTAACTGAAACTACAATAGGAAAAACAATTGAAAATAAAGCAGAAATTAACGAACAAGAAAGAACAGCTGATACTAAAATCATTAAAAAAGTATCAGTAAAAGCTACACCAAACAAACCTATTAATTTAGTTTTAGTATTAGATGTATCAGGAAGTATGGAAGGAAGCAGGATTAAGAATTTAATTTCATCAGCAAAAAGTCTAGCAAATACTGCATTAAAGGATGAAGATTCAAATTCAACAGTAACACTTATAACATATTCAACTGATGCAACAAATGTGGGAACTTATAATTATAATACAAAGGCAAAATTAATTAAAGCAATTGAAGGATTAAGAACAAATGGTGGAACAAATATTTATGCAGGACTAAATGAAACTATTTCAGCAGTAAGAGGAATAACAAATGGAGGAGAAACTAGAGTAGTATTCTTAACAGATGGTTCACCTACAATACCTAGCGACGAATATATAAGAGATATAGGTATGGAAAATAATACAGGTTCAGGATTTGATAACAATACAAAAACAAAAATTGTTGAAAAAGCAGAGCAACTAAAATCATTAAGTGGCGTAAGCAAAGTATATGCTATAGGAGTTGGAGTAAATGATTTAAGTGATACAACATTAGGCTATGTCGAAGAGGTTCTTGCATATAGCATAAATAAAGATTTTAAATATGATAAAAATAATCACACATTTACGGTAACGGTGACTAACCCAGTAGACGAAGATATAACACTTGAATCTATAAGTGCAACATTCTCAAATGTTGAAGGAATTTCAGAACTAAGCAATGAAGGTGTAATTTCATCAAGAGAATATACAGCAACATGGAATAATATTGAAATTGAAGCAAATGGAACTGTAGAATTAACTGGAATTTATACAGCTAGAAAGAGTAGTATGTGGCATGGTAGAGAAGAAACTCCTAGAGCCTCAGTTTCAACAACACCAAATAAAATATTAGCAGATGTAGAAGAAGAACAATTTAACGGTTCAAACCTATTTAATGTAATAAAAACAAAAAATAATGGTAAAACATATAGAGGTATAACAACTAAGACATATGCACAATATATTTTAAGTAAAATCTCATCAAATGGTGAAGTAATGAATGTTACTAATGCATCAGATGCTTTAAGTGATATAGAAAAAGACTTAGAGCCAGAAGTTACAACATATATAGTAGATAAAGAAGGAGAAACAGTTGTAGTAATACCTGAAATTCGCCAAATTACATCAAATGTTACAGTAAAAATTGGAGATGAAACAAAAAAATATACATTAGAACAATTAAGTACTCAAGACGGAATTGATGGATTAAAATATTTAGGTGATAGATTTGAATGGACAGTTACTTCTGAAAAATTATTGAAAAATAAATTATCACTAGAATATAAAGTTAAGGCTGAATAATTTTATTGAGGAAAAGAGGTAGGATTATTCCTATCTCTTTTATACTACAATAGGAAAGTCATGCTGAATTTTCTATTGTATAAAAAGGGCTGCGTCCTAAACACTGCAATCATTAAAAATTAGGTGTGCATTAAGAAAGGAATGAATTTTAAATTGAAAGAAGGAAAAAGATTTAAAAAAGAAAAAAGAAAAGAAATTCCTATAAAAAAAATAATAATAACTTTACTAATTATAGTTATTTTTGTTATAATAGCAGTAATATTTTATTTTAACAAAGATAAGAATAATGTAATAATAAACGAAAACATCGAAAGTGCTAATAATACTACTATCGAGAATAAAAATAAAAGTAAAAACACAATTGAAAATGTAGACTTATCAAAAGAGATGATTAAAGAAAAACAATATAAAAACACAAAAATAACTAATATTAAATTAAGTTCTGATGAACAAGGAATAAGTTATTTTGAATGTAAAATAAAAAATGAGGCAAATGAAATTCTAAAAAAACAAGATGTTTATTTCGTTTTCTTAAATGAAAATAACACAGAATTAACAAGATTTAAATATAGATTACCAGAATTAAAACAGGAAGAAGAAAAAAAAGTGACAATAGTAACAACAACGAATATTACAAATTCAAATGATTTTAGAATTGAAGAGTATAAATAATTGTTAAAATTTACAGCCTTTAAATATAGAATGCCCTGCATAGTACAGGCTTAAATTTTTATCAGCTGTGAAGAGTAACAAATAATTATGTATAATATAAAGCTAAAATTTATATTTTGAAATACGTGTTGTACAGACAAATGTACCTTGTGTATTTTTTAGAAAGGAATGGTAATAAAAATGAAAATTAGCATAACTGATTCAGTTGAATATATAGGTGTAAATGACAGAACAATAGATTTGTTTGAAAGTCAATATGTAGTGCCAAATGGTGTATCTTATAATTCTTATATAATAAAAGGTGAAAAAAATATAGTAATGGATACTGTTGATAAAAGAGCAACAAATGAGTGGGTTGACAACCTAGAAAAATCTTTAAATGGAAAAAATGCAGACTATTTAGTTATTTCACATTTAGAGCCAGATCATTCTGCAAATATCAAACTATTAGCACAAAAATATCCTGATATGCAGATTATTCTAAACAAAAGGACTGCAGATATGATGAGTCAATTTATAGATATTGATTTATCTCAAAGATATATAATAGTTAAAGAAGCTGAAATCTTAGAAATTGGCAATCACAAATTACAATTTTTTATGGCACCTATGGTACATTGGCCAGAAGTAATGGTAACTTATTTACAAACAGAAAAGATACTATTTACAGCTGATGCTTTTGGAAAATTTGGTACATTAGATACCGAGGAAGATTGGGCATGTGAAGCAAGAAGATATTATTTTAACATTGTAGGAAAATATGGTGCTCAAGTTCAATTATTACTAAAAAAAGTAGCTAATTTAGATGTTAAAGTAATATGTCCATTACATGGACCAATATTAGATGAAAATTTAGAATACTATATAAACAAATATGATATTTGGAGCAGTTATAAGCCAGAAGATAAAGGAATATTAATCGCATATAATTCAATTCATGGAAATACAAGTAAGGCTATAGAAAAATTAGAAGAACTTCTAAAAGAAAAAGGAATAGAAAAAATAGTTGTAAGTGATTTGGCAAGGTCAGATATTGCAGAAGTTATAGAAGATGCTTTTAGATATGATAAAATGATTATAGCCACTCCAACCTATGATGCAGGATTATTTCCAACGACAGAATTATTTTTAAGTGAATTAAAGCACAAAAACTATCAAAATAGAAAAATTGGAATTATAGAAAATGGTTCATGGGCACCTATGGCAGCAAAATGTGTTGAAAATATTTTAAAAGATATGAAAGATATAAATATTTGTGAAACAATTGTTACAATAAAAACTAAAATGAGTCAAGAGAATGAATTAGAAATGAAAAAATTAGTAGAAGAAATAAATTCCTAAGAACAAGTCTTGTTATAAATATACTTATTTTGGAAGAATGCTCAAAGAATAAGATTAAAAATTAAAAAAAATATGGGAGATAAAAATAATATGGGGATATTTAATAAAAAGAAAGAAGAAATATATATAGATGAATCTAAATGGTATGGAGGATTTGTATTATCTAAAAATATAAAAAAAGGAATTCCTGTAAGATACTCGTATAAAGAGGAAAATAATATTCCTGAGTTGAATGGGTGGACAATTTATTCATTCAATGATGATGATGAATACGTTTCTAATCCAGATAATTTTGAAATAGTAGGAGTTGAAACGATAGCAAAGTATTGCCCTATGATGTTAATAATTTTTGATGCACCCTTTGGAACAGATTTATGTTGGCAATATACTAAAAAAATTACAGGAATGGAATTTGCTGGATTTTATGACTTAAAAAATGATAAAGATGTGACAATAGAAGAAATATTAGAACAAAATAATAAGTAAATTTTGAGAGGTGAAAAGTTTGAAAAATAATTAGAATTTTGGCTGCGTCAAATTAAATTTTTTCAAAACTGATTTGTGTAGAGAGAAAGGAAGGTGATTAAATATGAAATTTGAATGTACAGTTTGTGGACACATTTATGATGATGAAGTAGAAACAGTTAAATTTGAAGATTTACCAGAAGATTGGGTATGTCCTTTATGTGGTGTTGGAAAAGATATGTTTAAGAAAGTAGAAGAATAATTGAAAATTTATTTGATTAATGAAAAAGTAGAAGTAATTCTACTTTTTTAATGTTATAGATTAAATTAGTTCAGAATATAATTTTATTAATATATAAATGCAAAAAAAACTATACAAAATGAAAAATTAGTTATATAATGTAAAAGATTAAATGGCAATAATTTGGCATTTATGAATTTTATTTACCTTGAGAAAGGAAGAAAAAAGTATGAAATTAAAAGAAATGTTAGTAGGTTTAGAAGGCTTAAAAGTAAAAGGTAACCTAGATGAAGAGATTACAGGATTAGAGAAGAATTCTAAAGAAATAAAGAAAGGATTTTTATTTGTTGCAATTAAAGGTTTTTCAGCAGATGGCCATGATTATATTACAAATGCAATTGAAAATGGTGCAATTGCAATTATGGTTGAAGAAGGATGTGACTTGAAAAAAATAAGTATTCCAGAAAATGTTACAATAGTTATGGCTAAAAATACAAGGGAAGGTTTAGCAATTTGTGCTTCTAATTTTTATGGAAATCCTTCAAAAAATTTTAAGTTAATAGGAGTTACAGGAACAAAGGGAAAGACAACTACAACATTTATGATAAAAGAAATTTTAGAAAAAGCAGGTAAAAAGGTTGGTTTAGTTGGTACAATTGCCACATATATAAATGGAAAGAAAATAAAAGATAGTGATAGAACAACACCAGAAAGTTTAGAACTTCAAAAAATTTTTAGTGATATGGTAAATGCAGGTGTAGAAGTTGTTGTTATGGAGGTTTCTTCACAAAGTTTGAAATTACATAGAGTAGATGGTTGTCAATTTGATATTGTATTATTTACAAATTTTTCAGAAGATCATATAAGTCCAAATGAACATCCAGATATGAAGGATTACTTTAACTCAAAATTAAAATTATTTGAAATGTGTAAAACTGGAATAGTTAATACAGATGATTTACAAGGCTCAAAGATTCCAGGTTTATTTCCAAATAGTAATATAACAACTTATGGAATTGATAATTTTGCAAATGTTTTAGCAAAAGACATAACAATAACAAATGTGTATGTAGATTTTAAAGTGAAAATTACAGACAAATACGAAAGAGTAAAAACATGTATACCTGGAAGATTTAGTGTATATAATTCGCTAGCGGCTATTTGTGTTGCACAAAAATTTGGAATATCTCCAGAAGTTGTAAAACAGGCTTTGTTAGAAGTAAGAGTTCCTGGAAGATCAGAATTAGTAAATAATAAAAGAGAATTACCAATAATGATAGATTATGCACATTCTCCAGAAAGTTTAGAAAATATTCTACAAGCAGTAAAAAGTTATACGAGAGGAAAAGTAATTTCTGTTTTTGGATGTGGAGGAGACAGAGATTCTGGAAAAAGACCAATAATGGGAGAAATATCTGGAAGAATAGCAGACTTTACATTTATAACATCAGATAATCCTAGAACAGAAGAACCGCAAAAAATAGTTAATCAAATTGAAGAAGGAATTAAAAAGACAAATGGAAAATATAAAGTAATTGTTGATAGAACTGAAGCAATAAAAGAAGCAATAAAAATGGCAAATAAGAATGATATTATTGTTTTAGCAGGTAAGGGACACGAACCATATCAAGAAATTAATGGTGTTAAATATCCATTTGACGAAAGAGAAATAGTAAAAGATATTATTTCAAAATTAGAAAAAAACAAACAATAGAAAAATAGGGAAGGTTTGGTAAAATGAGAATAGAAACTAGTATGTTAATTGTTGCGTTTATAATATCGGTTATATTAGCATTCATTATTATACCAATATTAAGAAAATTAAAAGTAGGGCAGATAGAAAGAGATGATGGACCACAATCTCATTTAAAAAAACAAGGAACACCTACAATGGGTGGGATTATAATGATTTTAACAGTTATAATAGTAATTACAGCAAGTTATGTATATTTCATAATGAATGGAGACAAGGATATTGCTAACAAATTATTACCAATGGCTATATTAACAATAGGTTTTGGAATTATAGGATTTATAGATGACTTTAAAAAACTGGTATTAAGAAACACGAAAGGTTTAAAACCAAGTTACAAAATGTTTGGTTTGTTAGTAATATCAGTAATGTATGTAATTTTTATAACACAAGGGTTAAATATGGGAACAGATACATATATACCATTTTTGAAAACATATTTTAATTTGCCAATATACATATATATACCATTTGCTATTATAGTTATATTAGGAACTACTAATGCTATAAATTTGACAGATGGAGTTGATGGCCTTTCATCAAGTGTATGTGCTATTATAATAACTTGTTTAACAATAATAGGAATAATTTTCAAGATGGAAGAAGCATCCTTGTTTGGTAGCATTGTTATAGGTGCTATTCTAGGATTTTTAATGTTTAATCTTTACCCTGCAAAGGTAATTATGGGGGATACAGGCTCTTTGTTTTTAGGTGGGGTAATATCAGCCATTGCATTGTATTTAAAAGTTCCCTTATTATTATTAGTGATTGCTTTAATACCTGTATTAGAAACTATATCTGTAATGATTCAAGTAGCATACTTTAAAAAAACAGGCAAAAGATTTTTTAAGATGGCACCTTTACATCATCATTTTGAATTAGAAGGCTGGAAGGAAAATAAAGTTGTTATCGTATTTAGTTTAGTTACATTGGGATTAAGTATTGTAGGTTTAAATATAATATAAAAGGAGTTTAATTTGAAAAATAATTGGCAAATTTCGTCGTTTAACTGCGCTGCGAAAGCTATCAACGTACAAAAAGTACGCCTCAAGCTTTCTTGCTTGTTAGCCTAGAAATTTATCCAATTCTTTTTCAAATGCTATGTGTACCTTCAAAGCGAAACAAGAAAGGAATGATAGTTTATAATGGCAAAGAAAAAGAAAGAAAAAACTTTTTCAAGTTTTTTAAATAATCCATTTGATTTTACATTATTAATAACGATTTTGTTATTGCTTTCAATGGGATTAATAATGGTATTATCAGCAAGCTCACCTTCTGCATTAGCTAGAAGTGGAGATAGTTATTCGTATTTTTCGAAACAATTGTTATTTGCAATTTTGGGTATAGTTGCAATGTTATTTATATCTAAAATAGATTATAGATTTTATCAAAAATTTTATAAGCACGCATGGGTGGTAGCTCTTGTATTATTGGCATTAGTATTAATAGCTGGTAGAACTGTAAATGGTGCTAAAAGATGGATTTATATAACAGAAACATTATCATTTCAGCCATCAGAAGTAGTAAAATTATTGATGATTGTTTTTTATGCAGGTATTTTAATGAAAAACAGAGATGAGCTTCCTTCTTATCTTAAAGGATTTATAAAACATATAGCATTTCTAGGACCCATAATAGGATTGTTATTATTACAGCCTCACTTTAGTGCATCAATAGTTATAATAGGAATTTGCAGTATTATGATGATTATGGCAGGATGTAAATTTTGGCATTACTTAGCTACAGGTGCAGTTGGAGGACTTCCTTTAGGAATCTTGCTTATTATAAAAGAGCCATATAGATTAAAAAGAGTTATAACATTTTTAGACCCATGGCAAGATGCAACTGGAGATGGATGGCAAGTAATACAAAGTTTATATGCGATAGGCTCAGGAGGATTATTTGGAGCTGGATTAGGTGAAAGTAAGCAGAAATTTTTATATATTCCAGAGCCACATAATGATTTCATTTTTTCTATTTTGGGAGAAGAACTTGGATTCATAGGCTGTGCAGCTGTTTTGATTTTATTTGCAGTTTTTATTTGGAGAGGTATTCTAATAGCTATGAGAGCACCAGATATGTTTGGAAGTTTAATGGCTATAGGAATTACATCATTAGTTGCAATTCAAGTTATAATAAATGTTGCTGTTGTTACATCTTCAATGCCAGCAACGGGAATGCCATTACCTTTTTTTAGTTACCGGAGGAACGGCTTTGTTTATACTTCTTTGCGAAATGGGAATATTGCTAAATATTTCAAGGGCAAGTGCTAAATAAAATTAGAAAGTGAGATTTAAGATGAGAGTAATTATTGCGGCAGCTGGAACCGGAGGACATATTAATCCGGGTATAGCCATTGCTAATAAAATAAAAAAGGAACAACCAGATTCTAAAATTATTTTTATAGGAACAAATAGGGGACTAGAAAATGATTTAGTGCCTAGAGCTGGATATGAATTGAAAACTATAGAAGCTTATGGTTTAAGTAAAAAGATATCTTGGCAGAGTTTTAAAAATTTAATTAAAACATATAAAGGATTTGCAGAAGCAAAAAAAATTATAAAAGAATTTAAACCAGATATTGTAATTGGTACAGGAGGATATATTTGTGGAGCTACTATTTTTACAGCAAGTGAATTAAAAATTCCGACATTATTGCATGAAAGTAATGCATTTCCTGGAAAAGCTGTTCAATTTTTAGCTAGAAGGGTAAATACTATTTTGGTTTCTTTTGAAGATGCAAAAAATAGAATTAAAGGAGCAAAAAATATAGTACATACTGGTACACCTGTAAAAATAAAAAAACAAGATTATGATATTAATAAAAAATCAAAAATTATAAAAGATATTGGTTTAAATCAATTAAAGCCTATAGCTTTAGTTTTTGGTGGAAGTCAAGGTGCTAAAAAAATAAATGAGGCTATAATAGAAATCGCAAAAAAAGGATTAAATAAAAATTATCAAATTATATGGGCAACAGGTCCTAAACAATATGATATTATAAAAACAGAATTGGAAGATAACAACATAAATATAAACAATATAAAAGACATAAAAATTGTTCCATATATATATAACATGGAAGAAATAATGAATGTTGTTGATATTATTGTTGCTAGAAGTGGTGCAATGACAATAACAGAAATTTCTAACTTAGGAAAACCATCAATTTTAATACCACTTCCAAATGTTAGTCATGATCATCAGTTATATAATGCTAAAGTATTAGAAAATGCTAGAGCTGCTAGAATAATTTTAAACGATGAATTAGAAGCTATTAATTTAAATAAATCAATTGAAGAAATAGTATTAAATAAAAAATTAAATATAGAAATGGGAAATAATGCTAAAAAGATTTCTATAGATAATGTAGAAGATAGAATTTTGGGTGAGATAGAAAAGTTAGTAAAGTAGGAGCAAGGAAAGGAATGGCAATAAAATTGAAAAAGATGTTAAAAAGCATGAGGGTTAAAGTGATATTTATATTCTGTATAGTAAATATTTTGATTATTGGAGGATTAGGGATATTTTTTCTAAATTCAGTAAATGATTTAAATATAAAAATTGAAAATAATCAAATTCAAAATTTAGAGCAGGTTTCTAATATATTAAATAGTATAAATACTGAATCAAAAATTTTTATAATAGTTTCATTAGTATTAATAGTTGTAATTGGTTTGATAATAGCAATAGTCTTATCTAAATTTGTTATTTATCCAATTAATAAATTAATTAAAAGTGCAGAAAAAATAAATGAAGAAGATAAAAGTAGTAAAAAAATATTTATTAATAGAAAAGTAAATGATGCAGGTAATTTAGAAAATATGATAGATTCAATGACAGTTGAATTAAAACAAAAGTTGAGTGAAGTATCAACTCAAAAAAATCAAATAGAAACGATTTTATTGCATATGACAGATGGTATTATTGCATTTAATATGGAAGGTCAAATAATATTAATAAATCCTGCTGCAAAGAAATTTTTGAGTATTAGGCCAGAAGATAATACTTTTGATGATATTTTTAAGAAATTTAAATTAGATATAAACATGGAAAAAATAATATATTTGGAAAATTGGACATCAACTGAGCAGAGAATTCAAGTTGATGAACAATATGTAAATGTATTTTTTGCACCATTTAAAAATGAAACAGATAGGCCAGATGGTGTAATAGCAGTTATACAGGATATTACAGAACATGTTAAACTAGATAATATGCAAAAAGAGCTAGTGGCAGATGTATCACATGAATTAAAAACACCAATAACTTCAATTATGGGATATGCAGACACATTGCTAGAAGGTGAATATGATAAAGAAACACAAGACAAATTTTTAAATGTAATAGCAACAGAAGCAAGGAGAATGGCAAAATTAGTAACAGATTTATTAACACTTTCTAGATATGATAGTAATAAAAAGAAAGTACAAAAAGAATTATTTGATTTAGGTGAACTTGTAAAAAAATGTCAAGATAAACTAGCTATAGAGATAAAAAAGAAAAATCATATAGTTAATTGTTTTGTTACAGCAGACGTGCCACCTGTGTATGCTGATAAAGATGATATTGAAAGAGTTGTGCTAAATATTTTGACCAATAGTATTAAATATACAAAAGATGGTGGAGAAATTAAGATATATGTTGGTTTTGTTTATAATGATGCATATATTAAGGTTTTTGATAATGGTATAGGTATTCCTGAAGAGGATTTAAACAGAATTTTTGAAAGATTTTATCGAGTAGATAAAGCTCGTACAAGGGAAATGGGAGGAACTGGATTAGGTCTTTCAATAGCAAAAGAAATTTTGGATAAAAATGGTGGAAGTATAGATATAAAAAGTGTTGTTGGACAAGGTACTGAGGTTGTAATAAGGATTCCAACAAAACAATAATAGTAACCATATATATATCTAAAAAGTTATTAGTTAATATTTTAGATAATAAAAGAAAAATGAAATATTGTATATTAACTTGAAGCAATTGTGATTTACAATCGACCATGAATTGTAACTAACCGTAACATAGAATTTAAAAAAATACTAATAAAGATTGATAAATTATCAAATATAATGTATAATGATAAAGGATTTTAAATAGTAATACAAGAGAGCAAAACTAAAAGGAGAGATTATATTGAATTCAACAATTAAAGAAATACTAGAATGGATATATTGTATATTAATTGCATTAGTATTAGCAATGTTATTTAGATATTTTATAGGAACACCAACAATTGTAAAACAGGTATCTATGAAGCCTACATTAATAGAAAATCAAAGACTATGGTTAAATAGATGGGGGAGAACAACAAAAACGCTTCCAAAAAGAGGAGAAATAATTACATTTGAAGAGCCTTCAAAAATAACTTATTCACAATCTGAAATCGATTTGGATAATCCAGTAGCTAAATATAATGATAAAAAGGGATTAGATTGGTTGTGGAGTGAATTCCTTGAAATAGGAAAAAGAAGTTACATAAAAAGAGTTATTGCATTGCCAGGTGAACATGTAGAAATTAAGGATGGAAAAGTATATATAGATAATAGAGAATTAAGTGAACCATATTTACAAAGTGGACTTGTAACAGATGTTTTTGGAGTTGGTTTTTCAGATTTTGTTGTTCCAAAAAATTGTGTGTTTGCAATGGGAGATAATAGAAATCATAGTACAGATTGTAGAGCCTTTGGATGTGTTCCATTAGAAAAAATAGAAAGCACTGTTGCAATAAGGATTTGGCCGTTAGATAAGTGGGGAAAAGTAGAATAAAACTAATTTGAAAAAACCTAAATTATGCTAATAAGATGTTACTGGTTAGCCATGAATAAATATAACTAATCACTGTTAAGCAGGACAAAGAAATTTAAGGTTGACTAATAACAATAAGATAAATATGGAGAATTATAAATGTTTGAGAATGCAATTGGAAATGATATAATAAAAAAGATGCTTATAAATGCAGTAAAGCAAAATACAGTTTCTAATAGTTATTTATTTGTTGGAATAGAAGGAATAGGTAAAAAGTTAATAGCTAGCGAATTTGCAAAAATGCTGTTATGTACAAGTAAAGAAAAGTATTGTGACAATTGCAAATCCTGTATAGAGTTTAATACTAATAACAATCCAGATTTTTTAATTATAGAACCAGATGGAAACAGTATAAAAATAGAGCAAATAAGATATCTTCAAAAGAAAATTCAGGAAAAGCCTATTATATCAGAAAAAAAAGTTTATATAATAAATGATGCAAATCTTATGACTGTAGAAGCACAGAATTGTTTATTAAAAACCTTAGAAGAACCGCCTGAATATGCAACAATTATTTTAATAGGAAATAACGAAAATTCTTTTTTACAGACAATTAAATCTAGATGTATTATCATACATTTTAAAGCACTAGAAAATGAAGAGATAAAGCGTTTTTTAGTAGAAAAATATAGTTTGCAAAATATAAGTGATAGTATAATAGACACATATCAAGGAAGTATTGGAAAGGCAATTTTATTAAAAGATAAACAAGATGAGTATGAAAAAATACAAGATATAATAGATAATTTAGAGAAAAAAGATTTAATAGATGTCGTGAAATTAGCAGAACCATTATATAAGGCAAAAGAAGATGTTTTTGAAATATTAGATTATATGAATATAATATTACTAAAAAAAGCAAAAAAACAATATAAATACACAAATTGTATTAATATTGTGGAAAACACTAAGATAAGAATTCAAAAAAATGCAAATTATGATATGTGTATAGATAACATGCTGTTAAGTATGTGGGAGGAAGTAAATTGAAAAATATAGTAGGAGTCAGATTTAAAAAATTAGGTAAAATATATTTTTTTAATCCAAAGAGTTTAAAAGTAAAAAAAGGCGATAAGGTCATTGTTGAAACAGCTCAAGGAGAAGAATATGGCGAAGTAATGATACCAAATCGATTAGTTGATGATGATAAAATAATAGCTCCATTAAAAAAAGTTATTAGAATAGCTAACTATAAAGATAATAAGCATTATGAAGAGTGTAGAAAAAAAGAAAAAGAAGCTTTTGAAGTTTGTTCTAAAAAAATAAAACAACACAAATTGAAAATGACATTAACAGACGTAGAGTTCAAATTTGATAATAGTAAAATATTATTCTATTTTACAGCTGATGGAAGGATTGATTTTAGAGATTTAGTAAAAGATTTGGCAGCTATATATAAAAACAGAATCGAGTTAAGGCAAATAGGTGTTAGAGATGAGGTTAAAAGAATAGGTGGAAACGGTGTTTGTGGAAGAGAACTTTGTTGCTGTAGTTTTTTAAGTGATTTTGAAACTGTTTCAATAAAAATGGCAAAGGAGCAAAACATTTCTTTAAATCCAACTAAAATTTCGGGTAATTGTGGAAGATTAATGTGTTGTTTAAAATACGAAAATGAAGTATATGAAGAAAAATTAAAACATCTACCTAGTGTTGGTTCAATAGTGAAAACAGAATATGGTGTTGGAGAAATTGATTCAATAGAAACTTTAAAAGAAATGGTAAGAGTAAAAATAAAAGATAAAGATGGAGATGGATATATTTATAAAAAATATAATGCAAAAGACATTAAAGTAATTAAAAAAGCATCTTCAGAAAAGCTTGATAAAGAAGAATTAGAAAATAAAAAAGAATTAGAAGAACTAGAAAAATTAGAGCAATTAGATACTCAGGCAAAATAAGTGTATAAATTGAAGAAATTTATAGGAGGTGAAATTAATTATGGCATACAAAATTACAGAAAAATGTATCTCTTGTGGAGCATGTGCTGCAGAATGCCCAGTTGGATGTATATCACAAGGAGAAGAAAGATTTGAAATAGATAAATCTGCTTGCATTTCTTGTGGTACATGTGCAGGCGTTTGTCCAGTAGAAGCACCAGAAGAAGCAAATGATTAGAGGTTATGAAAATAACCTCTTTAATTTTACCATCTTCAATATAAATCCTATCTATAATAACTTTTTGGCACGTGAGGAAAAGAATCTATAAACAGATAATTAACAAAAGTTACAGTTCAGTAATGATTTATTATCTTAAATGTTAATGTATAGTATTTTTCGAATAATCTCGGCTATCTTTCATTCAACACTAAAAATTCTAACTAATTTAGCAAGCACCCTCAAAGACAAGCTTTGAGATTCCATCGCTAAATTATTAAGATTTTTTAAGTTATTCCAGTCGCATTCGATTAATTCTCAAAATATTTTATATAGTAATCACTTGTGCGGACTCATGGATATATTGTTACTGAACTGTAACACATGAATAAAACAATATTAGATATATGCTTGAAAAAAGTGAAAAATTAGGCTATAATATGAAGAGTTTAGAAAGGAATGATAGTAAAAATGGATTATAAGGATTTAGCAAATTTAATATTCCCAGAAGCAAAGGAAATATCATATTATGAAGAAAAATATCCAGAAAGAAATTTAAGAGAAGGTGCAATTGTTACAAGATATGCACCAAGTCCAACAGGTTCTATGCATATAGGTGGGTTATACCAAGGATTAATTTCTATAAAATTAGCAAAACAAACAGAAGGTATATTTTTCTTAAGAATAGAAGATACTGACCAAAAAAGAGAAGTTGAAGATGCAATTACAGGAATAGTAAATTCATTTAAAGATTTTGGATTAGAAATTGATGAAGGAATGATAACTGAAACAGAAGAAAAGGGTATTTATGGACCTTATAAACAATCTTTAAGAAAAGAAATATATCAAAGTTATGCAAAATATTTAATAGAACAGGGGAAAGCATATCCATGTTTTTGTACACCAGAAGAACTAGAGGAAATAAGAGCAAAACAAGAAGCTGCAAAAATTCGACCAGGTTATTATGGCGTTTGGGCAAAATGTAGAAATTGTACAGTAGAAGAAGCTGCCGAAAAAATAAAAAATGGAGAAAACTATATTATTCGTTTTAAATCACCAGGAAGAGAAGATAGAAAAATACAACATCATGATATAATTAAAGGAAAAGTAGATTTTCCGGAAAATGACCAAGATATTGTAATTATTAAAGCAGATGGTCTTCCAACATATCATTTTGCACATGCTGTTGATGATCATTTAATGCATACAACTCATGTAATTCGTGGTGATGAGTGGTTATCGTCTATTCCATTGCATTTACAATTATTTCATGAATTAGGCTTTAAGCCACCTAAATATGCACATATTGCACCAATTATGAAAAATGATGATGGAAATAAAAGAAAATTAAGTAAAAGAAAAGACCCAGAAGCTGCAGTAAGTTATTATGAAGAAGAAGGAATTCCTGCAGATGCTGTAAAAGAATATTTATTAAATATAGCTAATTCTAATTTTGAAAATTGGAGAAGAGCTAATCCAGATAAAGCAGTTTCAGAATTTGACCTTCAATTAAATAAAATGAGTGTTAGTGGTGCATTATTTGATATGGTAAAATTACTAGATGTAGGAAAAACTGTAATATCAAGATATACAGCTGAAAAAGTATATGACGAATCAATGAATTGGGCAAAAAAGCATGATGAAGAGTTAGAAAGAATGCTAGAAGATAAAGAATATGCTATAAAAGTTTTTGGAATAGAAAGAGGAAATAAAAAGCCAAGAAAAGATATATCAAAATGGGCAGAAGTAAAAGAAAATATAGAATATATGTATGATGAAAAATTCTATGAAAAGAAGCAAGAATATCAATATCAAGTAATAAATGAAAAAGAAGATGTTGATAAAATATTAAAGCTATATATAGAAAAATATTATGATGATTTTGATGATAAGCAAACATGGTTTGACAAAATTAAAGAATTAGCTGGAGAGATGGGATATGCAAAAGAAGTTAAGGAATTTAAAGCAAATCCAGATATGTATAAGGCTCATGTCGGAGATGTAAGTACAGTTTTAAGAGTTGCTTTAACTGCAAGAACTAATACTCCAGATATGTATGAGATTATGCATATTTTAGGCAAAGAGAGGATTGCAAAGAGATTTGAAGTTGCAATGAAATAATTTTTAATATAGTTTATTATTTAGAATGTTCCTTGCCAAATTTTATTTTTTCCAAAATGATTTATGCATTGCGAAAGGAATGTGATTTAAAATGGAGTATAATGTTGGTGACATTGTTAGAACAAAAAAACAGCATCCTTGTGGAAGCAAGCTATGGGAAATAACAAGAGTTGGAGTCGATTTTAAACTAAAATGTCAAGGTTGTGGACATGTTGTTGTTTTAGAAAGACCAAAAGCTTTAAAAGCGATTACAAAAATTGAGAAGAAAGCAGAACAATAAAATTAACAATACAACAAAAAACGACATATAATACATTATAGTACTAAATTGGTGCTATAATGGAGGTGACATTGTTATGGAGCCACAAGAAACAATTTATTGTTATGATAATAGAGAAAAAAAGTGCGATAAAAGAAAGAATTGCTTAGGGATTGTAACTATTATATTACTAGCGGCATTTACTTTTGTTATTGGTTTATTAATAGGAGCCGCTGTATCAGGTGCAATATTAGGAGCATTGGCAGCAATTATAGTATTAGCAGTAGTATTAGGTTTATTATTAATATTAACTATAATTTTAATGTTGTGTAATACAAAAAAAGAAAAAGAGCATAAATGTAAATGTTGCTAAAAAAGAGGGAAGACTTTTTATAAAGGCTTCCCTTTAAAAATATAATTATCAATAACATTCCAAACATCATCTTTATAAATTTTTCTTTCAGAAGAAAATGGCAGAGTTATAATATCACCAATAGGATTAATTTGTTTTTGTAAATTTTTTGTTGCACCATCAACTTTTGTTATTGCAATTTTATCAGCTTTATTAGCTAAAATGATGCAAGGCAAACCAGACGAAATAATATAATTGTACATAAGTCTGTCATTTTCAGTAGGTGAATGGCGGATATCTACTAAGAAAATGATTAAAGTAATTTGTTGTCTATTCAATAGATATTGCTCAATAAATTTGCCAACCTGTTCTTGCTCTTGCTTAGACATTTTACTATATCCATAACCAGGCAAATCTACGAAATAGAAAGTATCGTCTATATTATAAAAATTTATTTGGCGTGTTTTGCCAGGTTCACTACTTGTGCGTGCAAGTTTTTTTCTATTTATCATGGTATTTATAAAACTAGATTTTCCAACATTAGATTTTCCCACTAATACTATTTCTGGTAAATTATTTATTGGGTATTGAGAAGGTTTTACTGCAGAAACTTCAAATTTTGGATTTTTAACTAACATTATATTTCAACCCCTTAAATTATTTCGAAATCGTTATTCTTTCTAATCCACCCATATATGGTCTAAGTACTTCTGGAACAATAACACTACCATCTGGTTGATAATTATTTTCAACTATAGAAATGAGCATACGTGGTGGAGCAACAACAGTGTTATTTAAAGTGTGTGCATAATAGTTACCATTTTCTCCTTTTATACGTATTCCAAGTCTACGAGCCTGAGCATCTGTTAAATTAGAGCAGCTTCCAACTTCAAAATATTTCTTTTGTCTAGGTGACCATGCTTCAACATCACATGATTTTGCTTTTAAATCTGCTAAATCTCCAGAACAACATTCTAAAGTTCTTACAGGAATATTCATACTTCTAAAAAATTCAACTGTGTATGACCACATTTTATCATACCATTCCCAAGATTGTTCAGGTTCGCATACTACAATCATTTCTTGTTTTTCAAATTGATGTATTCTATAAACTCCACGCTCTTCTATTCCGTGAGCTCCTTTTTCTTTTCTAAAACAAGGAGAATAAGAGGTCATAGTATATGGCATATCTTCTTTTTTCAAAATTTGGTCTTTAAATTTACCAATCATTGAGTGTTCACTTGTTCCAATTAAATATAAATCTTCACCTTCAATTTTGTACATCATAGCATCCATTTCTTCAAAGCTCATAACACCAGTTACAACATCGCTTCTAATCATATATGGTGGTATACAGTAAGTAAACCCTTTATTTATCATAAAGTCTCTTGCATAAGTTAAAACAGCAGAGTGAAGTCTTGCAACATCTCCAATTAAATAATAGAAACCGTTACCAGCTACACGTCTTGCACTATCTAAATCTAATCCACCTAAAGCTTCTAAAATTTCACCATGAAATGGTATTTCATAATCTGGAACAATAGGCTCACCAAATTTTTGAATTTCTACGTTTTCACTATCATCTTTTCCAATAGGAACAGATTCATGCATAATGTTAGGAATTTTCATCATTCTATTTTTTATTTCTTCAGAATATTCAAGTTCTAATTTTTCGTTTTCTTCAAGTTTTTCATTTACTTGGTTAACTTGTTCTTTTATTTTTTCAGCTTCATCTTTTTGACCATTTTTCATGAACCCACCAATTTGATTACTTAATGTTTTTCTTTCTGCTCTTAAAGTATCTCCATTTAATTTAGCTTCTCTACATTTTACATCTAATTCTAATACTTCATCAACTAAGATTAATTTATTATCTTGAAATTTTTTTCTAATATTTTCTTTTATAATTTCAGGATTTTCTCTTAAAAATTTTATATCTATCATAATTACTCACATTCCTTTCACAAGGCACAAATCAGTTTGGAAAAGAATTAAATTTTGACAAATCAAAAATTGTAATTATTTTTCAAACTTACTCTCTTTCTTACCTTATTTTAAATAATTTTTTTCAATATCACTTACTAATACAAATCTAGATTTTTGACCAGTTATATTGTCTGGTCTTTCTGGAATTTCTTCTAAAAACATTTTCTCAGGTCTTACCCAAATAGAGCGACCATCTTCTCTCTCATATAATGGTTTATAAACAACCATTCTTTCCTTAGTTTCCGAGTCAAATGCAATGTTTTCCACAAAATAATAATTTCCTTTAAAATGGCGGTATACTCTACCAATTTGAACTTCTTTCATAATATTCGCTCCAATCTTTTTATAAATTTTATTGCACAGAAATTTTCTATACGAAAATTTCGCACGGGAACAAATTTACGGAAAGCTTTGCTATTTCTAATTTGTTGCTAATTATAATTTATAGTTTAAAATAACATACTACAAATTTATTAGCTTTCCGATTTGTTCTGAGAAATAGTTTTCCCTATAATTGGTGATATTATATAATAATTTCTGGTAATTAGCAAGAAATATTTACAGAAAAAAGTACTTTTAGTTACAGTTCAGTTACAATTCACGGCTATGTTTTTATTCTTAAATGTTAATATATAGATATTTTGAAAAATATTTATATATTAACATTTATATATTAGATTATAATCGGCCGTGAACTGTAACTACTTATTTATATAAAAGTGTAATTTTTTTATCTTTTAGTTCAATTATTTTTTCTTCTTTTAAATGTTTTAATTCTCTAAACATAGCAGAACGATTAACTGCAATATAATCGGCTAAATCTCTTAATGTAAATGAAAGCGTAAAAGATCTATTATGATTTTTTTTATATTCAATTTCAAAATATTCGAGTAATTTATCTCTAATTTGTTTTTTTTCTAATATTTTGACTCTTTCATTTGTTTCTCTAAATTTAAAATTTATTATATCAAACAAATTTTTAAAAAATGTGTTAAAATAGCTGTATCGTAGATTTTTAGGGTTTAGTAATTTATTATAATCTATAACTAAAACCTCAGTATCTTCTTTAGCAAGAATTTGATGTTCATCACTATTAGTTAATGAAATATTAGAACCAAATACACTATCTTTTATTAATTCTTCCATTATTATTTCGTTTCCATTGTATTCTATATTAATAATTTGTGCAGATCCTTCCATTATAATACAAATAATATTTTCATTTTTTATAGTCGGCAAAACCTCTTGATTTCTAGTAAATTTATAAAAATGAGCTTCTAATAAATCGAACAATTTTTTCTTTTGAAATTTTGTTAAATCTTCAAATGGACTATTCATAATACATCACCCAAATTATTTTATCAAAAAAATAAAAAAGTTGCAAGTGCAACTTGTATGTTATAAAAATTATATATAAGATGTAAAAAAATAATTAAATTTTTTTATAAAAATTTGAGGAGGAACAAGAGAAATGAAAATCGTAAAAAGAGATGGACACATTGTGGATTATGATCCAGCAAAGATTAGAGTAGCAATTGAAAAGGCAAATACAGAGGTTAGAGGAAGAGAAAAAGTTAACAAGGATCAAATAGAAGAAATTATTAAATATATAGAAGATTTAAATAAAAAAAGGATATTAGTTGAAGACATACAAGATATTATAGAAGAAAAATTAATGGAATATGATAAATATCAATTGGCAAAAAAATATATTACATATAGATACACAAGAGAGCTAGTTAGAAAAGCTAATACAACAGATCAATCTATAAAAGAATTAATTGAAGGTGAAAGTGAATATTGGAATAATGAAAATTCCAATAAAAATGCAGGAGTAGTAACTACTCAAAGAGATTATTTAGCTGGAATAACAAGTACAGATATAACAAGAAGATTTTTACTTCCAGAAGATATAGTAAAAGCACATGATGAGGGAATTATACATTTCCATGATGCAGATTATTTTGCTCAAAATGCACTACATAACTGTGAGTTAATAAATTTGGATGACATGCTACAAAATGGTACAGTTATAAATGGTGTAATGATAGAAAAACCACATAGATTTATAACAGCAGCAACAATTGCAACACAAATAATACTTGCCGTTACATCATCAAGTTATGGTGGAGCAACAATATCTCTTTCACATTTAGCTCCATTTGTTAGATTAAGTTATGATAAATATTACAAAAAATATAAAGAAAGAAATTTAAAAGAAGAAGATTGCAAAAAATTTGCTATGCAGGATACTAAAAAAGAAGTTGAAGATGGTGTTCAAACTTTTAATTACCAAGTAAATTCAATGACAAATACAAATGGACAAGCACCATTCTTATCAGTAAATATGTATTTAGGTGAAACAGAAGAATATAAAGATGAATTGGCTATGATAATTGAAGAATTTTTAAGTCAAAGAATACTTGGATTTAAAAATGAAAAAGGTGTATATATTACACCAGCATTTCCAAAGCTTTTGTATATTCTTGAAGAAGATAATATTCATGAAAATAGCAAATACTGGTATTTAACAAAACTTGCAGCAAAATGTACAGCAAAAAGAATGGTTCCTGACTATATTTCAGAAAAAGTCATGAAAGAACTTAAGAAAAACGAATATGGAGAAGGAGAATGTTACCCTTGTATGGGATGTAGATCATTCTTAACACCAGATAGATCAATAAGTCTTGGAAACATAGCAAAAGCTAAAAATTATGTTGAGGGAAAAGGCAAATATTATGGAAGATTTAACCAAGGCGTTGTTACAATAAATTTACCAGATATAGCTTTATCATCAAAAAAAGATATGGATGAATTCTGGAAAATATTTGATGAAAGACTTGAATTATGCCATAGAGCTTTGCAATTAAGACATAAAAGATTAAGTAATGTAACAAGCGATGTTGCACCTATTTTATGGCAAAATGGAGCATTAGCAAGACTTGAAAAAGGTGAATCTATACATGAATTATTACATCATGGATATTCAACAATTTCACTTGGTTATGCAGGATTATACGAATGTGTTAAATATATGACAGATCATTCTCATACAGATAATGGAATTGGTGAAGAATTTGCATTAAAAGTAATGGAACATTTAAATGATGCAACAAAGAAATGGAAGCAAGAAGAAGATATAGATTATTCTGTATATGGAACACCAATAGAATCTACAACATATAAATTTGCTAAATGTTTAAAAGAAAGATTTGGAACAGTAAAAGGAATAACAGATAGAGCATATATTACAAATTCATACCATGTTCCTGTATTTGAAGAAATAGATGCATTTTCTAAACTAACATTAGAAAGTAAATTCCAAAAATTAAGTCCTGGTGGAGCAATTTCTTATGTAGAAACTGCAAACTTACAAAATAACTTAGATGCTGTAATTGATGTAATCAAATTTATATATGATAACATTATGTATGCAGAATTAAATACAAAATCAGATTATTGCCAAAAATGTGGATATACAGGAGAAATATTAATAGATGAAAATCTAGAATGGTATTGCCCAGAATGTGGAAATAAGGACCATAACACATTAAATGTTGCAAGACGTACATGTGGTTATATTGGTACAAACTTCTGGAATAAGGGAAGAACACAAGAAATAAAAGAAAGAGTACTACATATAGATAATAAAGTTGCAAAATAGTGGTTTGAAAAGAATTAAATTTTGACAATGCACAGACTGTTAAAGCTTTGTTTATTACAGCATCAGTATGCCTTGTGTAAACCGCGTTTTAAATATAATATAACGCCATCAAAATTGTAATTATTTTAATACAATAGGAAAGATAAAAAATAACATACTATAAATTTATTGGCGTTCCGATTTGTTCAATGCCGAGAAAGGAACGGAAGTAAAAATGAGATACAATGTAATTAGAAAAATGGATATAGCAGATGGACCCGGAGTAAGAGTTTCAGTATTTATGCAAGGATGCGAATTCCACTGCAAAAATTGCTTTAATACAGAAACCTGGGATTTCAATGGTGGAAAAGAATTTAGTCAAAATACAATAGATGAAGTTTTAAATTTATGTGATAAAGATTATATAAAAGGTTTATCGATATTGGGTGGAGAACCTATGCATCCTAAAAATATTGAGGCTACAACAAAACTTGCTAAAGCATTTAAAGAAAAATATCCAGATAAAAATGTATGGGCATGGTCTGGCTTCAAATTTGATGAAGATTTAAAAGGAAAAGAAGTTCTAAATTATGTTGATGTTTTGGTTGATGGAAGATATGTTGATGAATTGCATAATCCTACATTAAAGTGGAGGGGTTCTTCAAACCAAAGAGTTATTGATGTAAAAAAGAGTATGGAAAAAGGTGAAACGGTTTTATTTGATAAATAAAGGTTACTGGTCAGCCATGAAATTTCGTGTTATATTTGGCTTACCAGTAACAAATAAAGATAAGCTCTACTAATTTTAGTAGAGCTTTACTTGTTAAATGCGCTCTTTTTTGATATAATTTTAAAAAATAAAATGAAGAAGGAACAAGTGTAAATATGAAAGTGCCAGTAGAAAAGAATAAGGAATATATAGTTGAAATTATAGATAATGGTTTTGAAGGAGAAGGAATTGCAAAAATTGATAACTTTACAGTATTTATTCCAAATGCTATAAAAGGAGAAAAGGTAAAGATTTTAGTAGTAAAAGTATTGTCTTCACATGCATTTGGAAAAATATTAGAGATTATTACACCATCTGAATTTAGAGTAGAAAGTGATTGCGTAACATATAAAAGATGTGGTGGTTGTAATTTAAGGCATATAGATTATAAAGAGACTTTAAGGATGAAGCAAAATTCAGTTCAAAGTTTGGTAAATAAAACTTTAAAAAATAAGATACAGGTAGAAGATACCTTAGGAATGGAAAATCCATATCATTATAGAAATAAGGCTCAATATCCTATAGGAATTGATAAAGGCGGTAAACCAGTAATTGGAGTTTTTGCAAATAGAACTCATGAAATTATTCCAGTTAATAAATGTTTTATTCAAAATGAAAGAACAGAAGAACTAGCTAGATTTGTTTTTGATTATATAGTGGGCAATAATATAAGTATTTATGATGAAAATACTGGAAAAGGATTGGTTAGGCATATTGTTACTAAAATAGGAATAAAGACTAATCAAATAATGTGCATAATAGTAATAAATGGAAAAAAGATTGAGAACAAAGAAAATAAAGAGAATATAGAAAATGATTTAGTTAAGGTTGTTACAGAAAAATTCCCAGAAATTACATCAATTATAAAAAATATAAATATGAAAAATACTAATGTAATATTAGGAAAAGAAAATATAAATTTATATGGTAAAGGATATATAGAAGATAAATTAGGGGATTATATATTTAAAATATCACCTCTTTCATTTTACCAAGTAAATCCAGTTCAAGCGGAAAAATTATATAAAATAGGAGTTGAAGATGCAGCAATTAATAAAGAAGATGTAGTTTTTGATTTGTATTGTGGAATAGGTACTATATCTTTATTTATGTCTAAATATGCAAAAAAAGTGTATGGAATTGAGATAGTAGAAGAAGCAGTAGAAGCGGCAAAGGAAAATGCTATAATTAATAAAGCAGAGAATACCGAATTTTTTGCAGGAGATGTTGAATTTATTTTAGATGATTTGATAAATAATAAGAAAATCATACCAGATATTGTTATGGTTGATCCACCAAGAAAAGGTTTAGACAATAAAAGTATTGATAATATCTTACAAATTAAACCTAAAAAAATAGTTTATATTAGTTGCAATCCAGCAACGTTGGTTAGAGATTTGGCTAAATTCGAAGAGTTTTATGAAATTAGTAAAATAAAACCAGTAGATATGTTCCCATTTACGGGGCATGTTGAATGCGTGGCGTTGATGGGTCGTAGAGAAGGTTAGAAAAGCGTTGATATTACTGCGTTACATCGTTTCGATGAAATTGTAAAAAAGTGAAAAAATTAGTAAAAAATTAGTAAAAAACAGACCAAATCAACATAACTAAAAACAACCTGGTATGTGGTTGATTGGTCAAATTAAATAAAAAATAAGTTAAAGTTTTTCTCTAAATAAAGCATTTTTATGCTTTATTTTTTTTGAAAAAAGATTTGGAGGTAATATGAACGATTCAAAAATTAAAAATAAAATATGCAAGATTAATGAAAAATCATTAAAAAAATTTGATGAAATAATAATGGATTCAATAATAGGATTAACTATTTATAATAAAGCTGATAAAGATATGTTACAAAGATTAACTTTGGCACATATCTCTTTTTTTATTGAAAGTGATTTTAAAAAATTTGAAACACTCTCAGATGAGGAAAAAGATTTGTATTGTAAAATTCTCTTTGATGGAATATATGAATTATTTGAAAACAATGAAGATAAAAGAGTTATTAAAGATTTAATAAAAATATTATATATTTTTTTAGATTGCTTTTCAGAGGTAAATTTAAGGGAGGTGATGCTAAAAATATAATGAAACGTACAGAAGAAAAATTTTAATAAGGGATAGTTACTCTAGTTAGTTATGAAAATGCCACAAAATCGATTGTGGTGCGAAGTGAAAGGAAGGATTATATGAATAACTACAAAAGATATTTTTTAACTAGTGAATCTGTTACAGAAGGGCATCCTGATAAAGTATGTGATTATATTTCGGATTCAATCCTAGATGCTTGTTTAGAACAAGATAAAAATTCAAGAGTAGCAGTAGAAACATTTATATCTAATGGACAAGTTTCTATTGCAGGACAAATAACATCAAATGCAAATATTGATATTGAAAAAATTACAAGAGAAAAATTAAAAGAAGTAGGTTACGATGATGAAGAAACAAGTATGGATTATAGAACTTGTAAAATTAATGTAAATATTGTTAAGCAAAGTAATGATATTGCAATTGGAGTTGATGAAGGTGGAGCTGGAGATCAAGGTATAATGTTTGGTTATGCTTGTGATGAAACTGAAAACTTAATGCCATATGCAATAGATGTTGCTCACAAATTGGCTCATAGATTAGCTGAAGTAAGAAAAGAAGGAATAATTCCATATTTGAAATCAGATGGAAAAGTTCAAGTTACTGCAGAGTATTTGAATAACTATCCATTTAGAATAGATACAATATTGATTTCAACTCAACACGATGCAAATGCAGATATAGATGAGCTTGAAAATGATATAATAGAAAAAGTAATCAAACCAGTTGTTGAGCCTGATATGATAGATATTGATACAAAATTTGTTATTAATCCAACAGGAAAATTTGTTATAGGAGGAGCTGTAGCAGATACTGGATTAACAGGAAGAAAAATTATTGTAGATACTTATGGAGGATATGCTCATCACGGAGGTGGAGCTTTTTCAGGAAAAGATGGAACAAAAGTTGATAGGTCAGCATCCTATATGTTAAGACATATTGCAAAATGTGTTGTTGCGAATGGATTAGCAAGAAAATGTGAAATACAAATTAGTTATGGTATAGGAATGAAAAATCCAATATCATTTTATATCGATTGCTTTGGAACAAATCGAATACCAGAAATTGATATTATAAATATAATTAAAGATACTTTCGATTTGACTCCTGAAGGAATTATAGAATATTTAAAATTAAAAGAGCCAATTTATTCAAAGACTACTAATTATGGACATTTTGGTAGGGATGGATTTACTTGGGAAGAATTAAAACAAATATAAAAAGACTTGTTATTAGGTGTATGAAGAGTTAAAATCACACACCAATAGCAAGGTCTTTTTTTGTTGGAAAGGAAATTGCTATGTTTAGTATAGGTTTTATAGTTGGAGCAATGATTGGAGGATTTATTGCAATAGCACTGCACTGTATGGTGATAGTGGGAAAGGAAGAAGATAGTAAATGGGAGGAAGAGCAGACTACGAGGAACGAAGAAAAGCAAGACAAGAAACATACAGAAGATTAGCACAAAAAGCTGAAGAGAAGTCAAGGCAGTATATGAATTCTAATGCTAACAGAATTTTAGAAATGACACCTCGGTCAGCCAATAATTATTGGTCATCATTCAGAAAAGATGGCTAGAAGATTACACGAAAGAGCTTGGAAAGACATTGGAAAATCAATCGAAGAAGATAAGAAACAAAAGTATTATGAAGAAAAAGCAAAAGATATGAATAATTCAAATGTTATTTAGTTTGAAAGAAATAATAAAAAAAATAGAACCAAAATAATAGAAAAAGGGCATA
>CAMJYG010000025.1 GCA_946409935.1 uncultured Clostridium sp.
AAAAATGGCGACCCGGAACGGGCTCGAACCGTCGACCTCTAGCGTGACAGGCTAGCGTTCTAACCAACTGAACTACCGGGCCATAAAATGGTGGTCGCTATAGGGCTCGAACCTATGACCCCCTGCTTGTAAGGCAGATGCTCTCCCAGCTGAGCTATGCGACCATGTCCTTTCGACGAGATTAATTATACTAATTTTTTATATTATTGTCAAGCTTTTTTTTGCATTTTTTTAATTTTTTTTAAATTTGTTACGGTTCACAGCTATGTTTTTATTCCTAAATGTTAATATATCAATATTTTGAAAATAAATCGAATGCAAATGAAATATTATTAGAAATTCTTATTTTAATAAAATGAGGGATGTTCATGGAAAAATCTACAAGATTTTTAACATGAAAGAGGCTCATTTTATTAAATTAGAATTTCTGACCTTGTTGTATCATCTGCCCATGCAAGTGGCTCATATTTTATATTTTATATTTTTATTATTTTTTCCCAAGGCAAATCTTTTTTTCCAAAATGTCCATAATTAGTAGTTTTTCTATAAATAGGCTCTTGTAATTTTAAGTAATTTATAATTCCTCTTGGAGTCAAATCAAAAGTATTTTCAATTTTTTTGACTATTTCTTCTTCTGGTATTGTATTTGTTCTAAAAGTATCAACATATATTGAAACAGGCTTTGCAACACCTATACTATAAGCAAATTGAATTTCACATTTTTTTGCATATCCATTTGCTACAATATTTTTTGCAATAAATCTTGCCATGTATGCTGCAGATCTGTCAACTTTTGTTGCATCTTTTCCAGAAAAAGCACCGCCTCCATGTCTTGCATATCCTCCATATGTATCAACTATAATTTTTCTTCCTGTTAATCCACTATCTCCTAAAGGTCCTCCTATTACAAATCTTCCAGTTGGATTAATAAAATATCTTGTTTTCTCATCTAAAAGTTTTTCTGGAACTACTGCTTTTATAACCCTTTCTTTAATATCTTTTTTTAGGATTTCTAAATCTACATCTGCATTATGTTGTGTTGAAACTACAACTGTATCTACTCTTAATGGCTCTCCATCTTCATATTCCACAGTAACTTGAACTTTACCGTCTGGTCTTAAATAATTAATTATATTGTTTTTTCTAACTTCTGTTAATCTTTTAGACAATTTATGTGCTAAAGATATTGGAAGTGGCATTAATTCTTCTGTTTCATCACAGGCAAATCCAAACATAAGCCCTTGATCTCCTGCACCTTCTGATTCTATATTTTCTCCCTGTTTTGTTTCTAATGATTTATCAACTCCCAAAGCTATATCAGGTGATTGCTTCGACAAACTAACTCTAATTTTACAGGTTCTATAATCTATATCCAATTCACTATTATCATATCCTATTTCCTTAATAGCTTGTCTTACAACATTTTCAATATCAACTTCTGCATTAGATGTTATTTCTCCCGCTATAAATATTTCTCCTTTTCCTGCTACTGTTTCACATGCTACTCTAGCATTTTTATCTTTTTGTAAAAAACTATCCAATATACTATCTGATATATAATCACACAATTTATCTGGATGTCCCTCTGTTACACTTTCTGATGTAAATAGTCTTTTCATTTACTACCATTCCTTTCTAAAAAATTTATCAATATTATAAATTAAATACTCTTTATACAATAAGGAAAGATGATATTTCTTGCAATGCTTAGAGCGAAGCTCTTGTTATACAATATGAAAGAATAACTTTTCTATTGTATAACAAAAAACCTTTGTATCTAGGTACAAAGGTTTTTTCTCATTTTGTAAAATCATCACCCAAAGTACTTGATACTTTGTCGGTATTAGCACCTAACTTAAATAGGTTGCTGTGGAGTCATCAAGCCGATTCTCTCGTCCACTCTTGATAATATTGAATAAATGTATTATACTATTATTATATTGATTTTGTCAATAATTTTTGAAGTATTTTTAACTAGTAACGTTTAAAAATGTTACAATTCACAGCTTTAAAAATAGTATGCCCTGCCTAGCGCAATTACTATATAATTTTTCAGGCACCTCCAAGCGATTCCCGCTCAGTTGCCTCCTAAAAAATTATATAGTAATTGCTGGCACGGGCTTAAAGTTCTATTAGCTGTGAATTGTAACTTAAAAATAGTTACTAGTCAGCCTTAAAGTTTTCTTGTCCTGCTTAACCGTGATTAGTTATATATGGCTGACCTGTAACTAAAAAAAATTATGAGAAAGGAATGATTTTTATGTCTACACCACATAACGAGGCAAATTTAGGTGATATTGCAAAAACAGTTATAATGCCAGGTGATCCATTAAGAGCAAAATATATTGCTGAAAACTTTTTAGAAAATGAAAAATTAGTAAATGAAGTTAGAGGTATGTATGCATATACAGGAACATATAAAGGAAAAGAAATAACAATAATGGCTTCTGGCATGGGAATGCCTAGTATGTCTATTTATTCTTATGAATTATATAAATTTTATAATGTAGAAAATATTATTAGAATAGGTTCTTGCGGTGCTTACAAACCAGAATTAAAATTATTTGATATTGTATTATCAAAAGGCTCTTATTCAGAAAGTAATTATGCACTTACTTTTAATAATGATAATTGTCATTTTACTACTGCTAGTAGTGAATTAAATAATATTATTCTAGAAACTGCAAAAGATAATAATTATAAAATTTATTGTTCTAATACTGTTTGTTTAGATTGTTTTGATCCATATATGCCAAATATTAATAAATTTTTAGCAAGATTACCTAAAGATTTGGATCCTTATTCTGGAGAAATGGAGGCATTTTCTTTATTTTACAATGCTAATTATTTTAATAAAAAGGCAAGTTGTCTTATGACTGTTGTAGATTCAAAGTTTATTACAGAAATTGCTACAGCCCAAGAAAGGCAAACAGGATTAAATAATATGATAAAATTAGCTCTAGAAAGTAGTTTGAAGGTATAAATTGTTGCACAGAATTTTTTATGCCAAAAAAATTCTGTGCAGAACAAATTTACGGAAAACTTTACTATTCATACCATTCCAATTCCCAATCTGCTATTATTACTGTATCTCCTTGGCATACTCCCATTTCTTTTAACTTTTTATCTATTCCCATATTTTTTAAACTTTTTTGCAAATAATACATAGATTCATTATCTTCAATATTTACTCTTCCCATTAGTCTTTCTACTGCTCGTCCTGATACTATAAATATTCCATCTTTTTCTTTTATTTCCCATTGTTCATTTTTATCTTCCAATGTATATACTACTCTATCTTCTATTTCAACAAGCTCTTCTTTTGGTAATGTTTTTAAAGTTTTTTCAACATAATCAATTAATTCTTGTACACCTTGCTTTGTAGCTGCTGAAATTTTATATAGCTCTATATTTTCTTTTTTAGCTAATTCTTCAACTTCTTTTAATAATTCTTCATTTGCAACATCTATCTTATTTGCCACTATTATTTGTCTTCTTTTTGATAATTTTTCACTATATTTTTCTAGCTCTTTATTTATTGCATAAAAATCTTGAGTTGGATTTCTTCCTTCTTGCCCAGATACATCCAAAAAATGTAATAATAATCTTGTTCTTTCTACATGTCTTAAAAATTGTATTCCTAATCCAATTCCTTCACTTGCACCTTCTATAATTCCTGGAATATCTGCAATAACAAATCCATTTCCATCTTTTGTTTTAACAACCCCTAAGTTTGGTACTATTGTTGTAAAATGATAATTTGCAATTTTAGGTTTAGCATCAGTTACTATAGATAAGAATGTTGATTTACCTACATTGGGGAATCCCAATAAGCCCACATCAGCAAGTAATTTTAACTCTAGTATTAATTCCTTTTCTTCTCCTTTTTCTCCATCTTCTGAAAATCTAGGAGCTTGTCTTGTAGCAGTTGCAAAATGTGAATTTCCTCTTCCTCCACGTCCACCTTTTAATACTAATTCTGTTTGATTTTCATTAGACAAGTCTGCAACTACTTTTCCGTGTTTCAGCATCTTTAATTACAGTACCTATTGGAACTTTTATATATAAATCTTCACCATATCTTCCATTACAATGGCTTCCACTTCCATTTTCTCCATTTTTCGCTTTAAATTTTTTGTTATATCTAAAATCAATTAATGTATTTTTGTCTTTGTCAACTTGGAAATAAATGTTTCCACCATTTCCTCCGTCTCCACCATCAGGTCCTCCTGCTGCTACATATTTTTCTCTACGAAATGTTGCTGCTCCGTTTCCTCCATCTCCAGATTTAATTATTATTTTTGTATAATCTGTAAACATATTTCCTCCTTCAATATTACTGGTTGAAATAATTAAGCTTCATTGCCTCTTTTACTTTTTTCATCGTTTCTTTTGCTACTTTTTGTGCTTTTGCTGTTCCCTCTCTTAGAATCTTATCTACTTCTTCTGGATGTTCTTCATAATATTTTCTTTTTTCTCTAATTGGTCTTAATTCTTCAATTATATTTGATGCTAATTGCTTTTTACAAGCTACGCATCCGCGTTTTCCTGCTTTACATTCTTCACAAACACTTTTTACTTCTTCTTTTGTGCTAAATAAATTATGATAATATGCTACCATACATACATCAGGATTTCCTAAATCGTCTTTTTTTATTCTATTTGGATCTGTTACTGCTCCCATTACCTTTCTAGTTATTTCTTCTTCACTATCTGATAAATATATAGCATTTCCCAATGATTTTCCCATTTTTTCATTACCATCTAATCCTTTTATTCTTTTTCCACTAGATAGTACAGCTTCTGGTTCTACTAAAATATCACCATAAATACTGTTAAATTTTCTAACTATTTCTCTACATTGTTCTATTAATGGAAGCTGGTCTTCTCCAACAGGCACAAGTTCTCCTTCAAATGCTGTTATGTCTGCAGCTTGACTAACAGGATAACCTAAAAATCCATATGTTACACTTTCTCCAAATAAATCCTTTTTTTGTGCAATTTCTGTTTTTACAGTAGGATTTCTTTGTAATCTTGCTATTGTTACAAGATTCGAATAAAATACTGTAAGCTCTGCTACTTCTGGTATCATAGATTGTATGTAAATTGTTGTTTTGTTTGGATCAATTCCAACTGATAGATAATCCATTGCAACTTCTCTAACATTTTTTCTTACTTTTTCTGGATTATTAAAATTATCTGTTAATGCTTGAACATCTGCAATTAATATGTATGGATCATATTTTCCACTTTCTTGCATTTCTACTCTTTTCTTTAGTGAACCAAAATAGTGTCCTATATGCAATCTTCCTGTAGGTCTATCTCCTGTTAATATTCTTTTTTTATCCATTTTTACAATCATTCCTTTCTTAATTTGCGTAAAAGGCATATATTTATTCTAACTGCTATGTAATTACAATTCAGTCTTAAAACTCCGTTATCATACTTAACCGTAGTTAGTTATAACTGACTAGTAATGTTATTTAAATAATATTCTGTATTCCAAATACTATATAAAGGAATATTTAATTTATTATTATCTAATGTTAAATTTAATAATGAATATCTTATAGCCAATTTAGTATTATATTCATTCATAAATATTTTTAAACTTTGAGACCTTACATTAATTCCAGCTTTTGCTTTTACTGGTATAATTAAATTTTTATATGAAAATACAAAATCTATTTCACTTGTAAAATCATTTGTCCAATAAAAAATGGTGTTTATTTTATTAATATTTTTTAATTCCTGTAGAACAAATTGTTCAGTAAGCAATCCATTAAATTCATTGTATATAGAATCTTTATCTATTATTGTTTCATAATCTAATTCGCACAATACTCGAAGTAATCCTATATCTAATAAATATATTTTAAATGATTTTAGGTCTTCATATGCTTTTAAAGGTTGCTTATCACCACATTTTACACGATTTACAATTCTTACTAGCCCAGAGTTTTCAAGCCAATTAATTGCATTCTCATATTCTCTTGCTCTTGCTCCATCTTTTACAACGCCATATACAAATTTTCTATTTTCTTTTGCTAATTGTGATGGGATGCTTTTCCATACATACTCTATTTTTGTGGCTGTATTATTATCTGTATGTTTTGAAAAATCTCTAACATATGCTTCTAAAATTCCTTTTTGAATATCTTCAACTTTTTCAAAATCTTTTTCATTCAACCATGTTTTTACAGCTCTTGGCATTCCTCCAATTACAAAGTATTTTTTCAAGTAATCTTTTAATCTGTCTGCTATTATTTCTGGTAATTTTTCCATATCATTTTTTCTGATTATTTTTACTAATTCTTCTTCATTATTTGCAATTAAAAATTCTTCAAAATCCAATGGTTGTAGCTCTAAGAAGTCAACTTTTCCTACTGGAAAAGAAACCTCATCATGTAAGAATACTCCTAATAAACTTCCTGCACAGCATATTGCATATTCTGGCGCCTGCTCTGCAAAATATTTAAGAGATGTAATAGCTCGAGGTAACTCTTGGATTTCATCAAATATTATTAAGGTTTTTTCTGGCTCAATTTTTTTATGATGTATAGCTGACAAATATTCTATAATTCTTTTTGGTTCTATATTTCCATCAAACAAATCTGATATATTGCTAGTATTTTCAAAGTTTATATATAACACGTCTTCAAAACATTCCTTACCAAACTCCTGTAATATCCATGTTTTACCTACTTGTCTTGCACCTTTTAAAATAAGAGGCAATCTTTCCTTTTTGTCCTTCCACATCTTTAATTTATTTATGATTTTTCTATACACCCAATCATCTCCTCACGTTTTCTTGACCAATCTGATTGCATTTTACCACATTTTTTTGACCATTGCAAGTGTATTAATCACATTATGTATAAAAACATTAAAATGTTAATATATAAATATATATTAACATTTTAATAATTGTAGAAGATGTCCTCTAAAAACTTTCTTAAATTTCAAACAACTCTCCTAATGGTCTTTCTTCATTTAACCTTCTAATAGCCTCAGCAAATAATGGAGCTATAGATAAAACTGTTATTTGTTCTATTCTTTTTTCATCTACAATAGGTATAGTATTAGTTACAACTAGTTCCTTAATATCTGAATTTTTTATTCTTTCTATTGCAGGTCCTGATAATACTCCATGTGTACAACCTGCATATATATTTTTAACTCCAAATTTTTTTAAAACATTTACTGTTTCTATCATTGAACCTGCAGTATCTATTTCATCATCAAATATTATTGCATTTTTGTCTTTTACATCTCCTATAATCGTACTTGCTATTGCTCTATCATCGTTTCCTTCTCTTCTTTTATCTACTAATGCTATAGGACATTTAAAGAATTGTGAATATTTATATGCCTTTTTTGAACTTCCTGCATCTGTTGCTACTATTACCATATCTTCTAATTTTTTGTCTTGAAAATACTTCTCTAGTAAATATTCTGCTGTTAATCTATCACAATTAATATTAAAATATGCTTGTATTGCAGGATTATGCAAATCGCAAGTGATAACTCTTGTTGCTCCTGCTGCTTCTATAAGTTGTGCCATCAATTTTGCTGTTATTGGTATACGTGGTTGATCTTTTTTATCTGATCTTGAATATGGAAAGTATGGTAATACCACATTTACATTTTTTGCTGATGCTCTTTTAGCAGCATCTATTGTTATTAATAATTCCATTATTCTTTCATTTACTGGTGGTCTCATTGTTTGTATTATATATACATCCTTTTGTCTTACAGTCTCTAAAATTTGTACAAAATTATTGTCATTTTTAAATTTTGTGTGGTTTATTTTTCCCATTTCTATACCTAGATTGTCACATATTTCTTGTGTAAATTCTTCTGCCGTTGGGCATGCAAAAATTTTAATATTATTCATGATACCATCTCCTATATTTAATTATCTAATTTAAACTATAATTATTTCTAATTATAAATTTATAAACTTATGAATGTTTTCCATGTTTATAGGATTTCTTATGCTTTTTTGGAATATTGTTTAATACATCATCATTCTCATATTCTTTATTAGAGTTCTTTTCATTATCTTGAATACTTTTTATTTCTTCGTTATCTTTTATTCCCCCAACCTCAATATTATAAAATTCTTTATCTTCTTTTCTTCTAATATTAAAGATAATTACTAATACTATTAATACTACTAATATAATTGAACCTGCTATATACCATTTGTAATTTATGTACCAAGGTATTTCTTCTATTATATTTTCTTCTATTTCTGAAATTACTTCTTTCGTTGCTTCTTCTTCCTTTTTTTCTTCTAAATTCTTGTTTACTGTTATTTTATATTTTAACTTTTCATTTTCATCTTTTCCTGTTATAGTAATTAAAATAACATTTTCTCCATCTATTAAATTGTCATTTCCTAATATTTCAATTTTAACATCTTGTCTATTTGTAACAACTGTTAAAGGAATTTTATCTATTTTTTCTTCTTTATCTTTGTCTTTTAAATTTATTACGTATTCATAAATATCTGTCTTAAATTCTGGTTCCAAATATATCTCCGAATTTTCATCTATTGCAATTGATATAACCTTTAATGGTTCTTCTTCCTCTTTTTTTTCATCCTTTTCTTCTATTGCATTCGGAATAACCTCTTCTTGTTTTTCTTCATTTTCTTTTCTAGCAACATATATATAATACGTCTTTTTTGTTTTTTTATCTGCAGCTGTAACAGTTACTACAACTTTATTAGTACCAACATCCAAATTTTTATTGCCACTTACTGTGTATGTCGCTCCTTTATCTTGTGGAATAGCATATACAGATACTGATGTTACATCATTAGGAACTGTTGTATTATATGATGTGTTTGCAGCTCTAAAGCCTTTAAAATCATACTTATAAATTCCTAAGTTAGCTAAATTTGCATTAGATGAAATTATTGGCTTTTCCTCGTTATTATCACTATTTGAATTATCATTACCACTGTTTTGATTTTGAGTATTATCGTTATTTAAAGATTGTTCCTTATCTTTTACACTTATTGTAACACTTCCAGAAACTCCTGTAGCTCTTGTATCATCACCACCAGTTACATTTCCACTTAAATTAACTGTATAACTTCCTGCAGATGTTGGAGTAAAAGATAATGTTTTTGTTATATCTCCATCTTCTGCATCATCTGTATTATCTGAAAATGCCCCAGAAACAGCTCCTGATACATTTATTTGCCATGCAGCCCCATGTATATTTACAGTTATTGTTACAGGTGTTCCAACTATTACTTCTGTTGAACTTGCTGTAATATTTGCAGATGCTGCCTCAACTTTTGTTGTCCCAAATATTATTCCAAATAAAATTACAATCATAATTATTATTGTTTTTTTCATATTTAAAATTCCCTTTCTTAAGTATGTTACAGTTCAGTAACTTAAAATTCCGTTGTCCTGCTTAACGTGATTAATTATACATTAAAAAGATATTTTCCCTAGTAAA
Source organism: uncultured Clostridium sp. (assembly GCA_946409935.1). Classification (GTDB taxonomy): domain Bacteria; phylum Bacillota; class Clostridia; order TANB77; family CAG-508; genus CAG-269. Next base: position 9,481 of record CAMJYG010000025.1, read on the forward strand.
TACCTTTTTACATTTAATAAATCTGCCGAATCTATAATATCGTCGTCGTTTGTATCTGCAACTTTTACTTGAGCTTCTGTAAATTGAACTTTGCCTAACAAATATTTTTTTAGAATTAATAAATCTGCTGAATCTCTTTGACCATCACCATTTATATCTGCTTTTTCAAGATTTTCAAGTTCTATATTTATTTCATTTTCTGTTTCATTTGGTTGTTCTGGAACATAATATGAATCATTATTCACATTTACTTTTGTTAAATATTTATTATATACATATCCTTCATTTCCATTAAATCTAACTTTTGACCAACCACTATCTTCTTCATTATAATTTAACATTAATACTTGTGTGTCCTTTTTTAATGAATCTATAATTTCACTGTTTGTACTCTTGCCACTTCTTAAAGAAACATTATAATATGTTGAACTTATAAAATATATTTCTCCATCATTTACGCTTAAATTACTTGGTAATTTTACATATGTAGGCATATTTTTATATACTGGTATAACAAAAGTTAAATCTTGGTTTAGCCATCCATTGTTTAAATATTCATCATAAAGCATTTTAGCTTGATTGTTTGGGTCTTGAATGTTAGTCATGTATTGATGCCAATATAAACCTGTAGAATTATCGTCAACCACATCAAATTTAAATGTATATTTTGTATTTTGCCCTGCTTTTACATATGAATCTGCAATTAATTTTGCTCCTTCAATTAAAGCTTTTTCTGGTGTATTCCAACCTTCTTTATTAGCATATGCTAGACCTCTTAATCTATTTCCTTCACCATCAGTTGCACCATAATTGAAAAAATTATATGTATTTGGATACGTTGAATTATTTCCTGTAATCATATCTGGAAGTACTGAACCTCTACCTATTTCTTGGAATATTTTTACTACAAGGCTGAGTGCATTTTCTCCAGAAGCTTCTGCTGCATCATATATCATTTGCGAATAAGATTTTCCATTTACCTCTCCTTCTAAATATGTACCTCTGACTGCTTTTTGTATATCTTCTACTGAAATTTTAGTATTGTTAGAAAGGTCTAAAAATTGAAATATTGTTGTTTCTGTCAAGAAATTTCTTGGATCCAAATAATAATTTACTATTTTAGCTGAAGCACAATAATATCCACTATCTCCTTGACTTCCACAACTACATATCCATGAACCATTTGTTTTATAAATGGTATTTCTTAAACATTTATTTTCATTTGAAGAATTTGTTAATTCGTTCCAATCTATATCAGTATAAAAAGCTTTGAATTTCCAATTTGTATGTCCTGTTTCTTGAATCATTCTTTCTAATTCTTTTTTGTAACTCTCTGGAAATGCATTTAGTCCATTATTATTGTATTCATTTGCATTGATTATTATTTGATTGTAGCTATTTGCTTGTACTTGATTTATTGGAATATATAATATTATTGCATTTATTAAAATTATTATTAATATTAATTTCGCTATGTTTTTTTTCATCTTTTCTTTTGCCTCCAAAATATTTCTTTAGTTTTTAAATTTCAACATAAGTATATCACTTTTTGTAAAAAATAGTCAATATTTGTTACTAGTCAGCCTTAAATTTTTCTTGTCCTGCTTAACCGTGATTAGTTATAAAAATTTTTCCATTCTCCCCATTCTAATGATTTAGCCAAAAATTCTTCGAATTTTTGTAAATCATTGAACGGTCCCCCCGAGCCATTACAAAATTTTTATAACTAATCACTCGCGCAGACTTCTAATTATATATGGCTGACTAGTAACCAATATTTTTGGAAAAGTTATAATAAGATAAAAAGACCATTACAAGGCCTTTTTATCTGTGTTTATTTTCTTATCTATAATATACTGTGGTCTTCCCTTTGATTCATCATATATTCTTCCAATATATCCGGAGATAATCCACAATGATAATAATTGCACACCTGAGAAAAATGTTATTGCTACCATTATTGATGTCCAACCATTAGATAATTTATTTAATTTGAATATATATGATACTAATGCATATATTAGTATTAAAAATGATATTAATATTGATATCATTCCTAAAACCCCAACTAATTTTATTGGTTTACTTGAAAAACTAACTATTCCATCTGAAGCAAGTTTATACATTTTCTTTAGTGGATATTTTGTTTTTCCTGCAAAGCGTTCTTGTCTTTCATATTCATATGCACATTGTTTATAACCTACCCAACTAAATAGACCTCTTAAAAATTTGTTATGCTCTGGAAGTGAATTTATAACATCTACAACTTTTCTATCAACTAATCTAAAATCTCCTGTATCTTTTGGGATCTCAACATCTGACAATAAATTTAATGTCTTATAAAACATCTTTGCTGACATTAACTTAAATGCTGACTCACCTTTCCTTTTTTTCCTTTTACCATATATTACTTCATTTCCTTGCTCCCATAATTCTAGCATATTAGGAATTAATTCAGGTGGGTCCTGTAAATCTGCATCCATTATTACTATTGCATCTCCTGTAACTTCCTTTAAACCAGCTGTTACAGCTGCCTGATGTCCAAAATTTCTTGAAAACGAAATAACTTTTATATTATTGTCATTGTTAGCAATTTCTTCTAACATCTCTAATGTTCTGTCTTTACTTCCATCATTTATATAGATAATTTCATAGCTGTATTTTTCTAGGCTTCTTAATATTCTTGATACTCTATTATAACATTCTCCGTATAACCTTTTCTTCAAAATATACAGGAATTACTACAGATACTTTTTTCATAACTTCACATCTCTTTCTAAAATTTACTAATTTTCACTTTTAAATGCAAAAAATTTGCTAATGAAAAAATTTAATATTATAACAATTACAGTAAGACCTATTTTAGTTATTATGTTAGGAATTGAAATTCTGAATAATATAAGACCTCCAACAAATTCTACTGACATTGTAAATGCTCTTCCTAAAATAAATTTTAAAAACTCTTTTATTTTTTCATTTTTTCCTTTAGCTTTGGAATGAAATACTAAATCACTATTAGTTACATATGCTACAAATACAGCTAATATAATAGCAATTAAATTCGATATATTTTCTCCACAACGTAGAATATTATTCATTATATAAAATGATAAAAGATTTACAATTGTAGTTAATATGCCAAATATAATATATAGAATTGCTTCCTTTGTTAATAATTTTTCTATTATTTTTTTTAATTTATCCACAATTTCTCCTTTACATTTGTAATAATTTTCCTAGTTGTATCGCTTAGTGGAGGGATTTACACACTATCCAAAATTTATTTTTGAGTTATTTTATTATATTTTATTTAGGTACTAATACAGCCAAAAACACATTTTTATTAGAAATTATTTATCAATAATTAAAATTTTATTAGTTTATCTTTTCCACTAATTTGAGTGCTTCTTCTACAACTTTATCCATATCATAATATTTATATTGTCCTAATCTTCCACCAAATATAACATTACTATCCTTTAAAGCTAATTCTTCATATTTTCTATAAAGTTCATTATTTTTTTCATTATTTATCGGATAATATGGTTCCTTGTTTACATCCCATTTGTCAGAATATTCTCTAGAAATAATAGTTCTACCCACTGATGGTCCTTCTGTTATTTCATTTCCTAATTGTTTTCCCTGTTCAAAATGTTTATGTTCAATTATCCTTGTATAAGGAACATCTCTGTCTGTATAATTTACTACCGCATTTCCTTGATAATTATCAATATCAAGTTGTTCTGTTTCAAATCTTACACTTCTATATTCAAGTTGTCCAAATTTATAATCATAATATTTATCAATCGGTCCTGTAAATACTATTTTTTCTGAAATATTTCTTAATTCCTCTTTATGTTTAAAGAAATCATAGTTTAACTTAACATCTATTCCATTAAGCATTTTCTCTATTATTTGAGTATATCCCCCTATCGGAATCCCTTGATATTTATTATTAAAATAATTATTATCATAAATCATTCTTACCGGTAATCTTTTAATTATAAAGCTTGGAAGTTCTGTACAAGGAACTCCCCATTGTTTTTCTGTATAACCTTTTATTAATTTTTCATATACAGTTGTTCCAACTAGTGAAATTGCTTGTTCTTCAAGATTAGCCGGCTGTCTTCCTTTTAATTTTTCAAGTCCTGCTTTTTTTTCTTCTTCTAATTTTTCTTCAATTTCTTTTGGTGTTATCAAATTGAACATCTTAGAAAATGTATTTAAATTAAATGGTAAATTATATAATTCATTTTTATATCTTGCAATAGGTGAATTTGTGTATCTATTAAATTCTGCAAACTTTCCTATATATTCCCAAACATCTTTATTGCTTGTATGAAAAATATGAGCTCCATATTTATGTATATTTATTCCATCAATATTTTCTGTATAAATATTTCCAGCTATATGGTCCCTTTTATCTATTACTAAACATTTTTTTCCTTTTTTATTCTCTTCATAAGCAAATATTGATCCAAATAATCCAGATCCTACTATTAAATAATCATATTCTTTCATTTCTATTCCTCCCTTTCTCTTTTTCTACAATATATCATTTTTTTAAAAAAAGTACAAGATTTTTTTCTTGTACTTTATATTTTTTCGTCGCACAACAAATTAAAAGCCCTTTCTTTCATTTTCAGTATCATTCCATTCATAAGGTACAACTCCATAAAAAAAATTTAACTAAGCAAATTGTAATTATTTTTCAGACTTTTCCCCTATGTAACTAATTATAAAAAATAGTAACAGTATTATAAATAATGTAGCCATTATCAATACACTTGATATAGTAGATCCTAATATACCATAATTTTTCACTAGTATATTAGATATTATAAATGCAAAAACCGAACAAATTATATAAGATACTGTTGTCTGTTTTTGCTTTCTAATTGTTCCAAGTGCATAGAATATAACCGTTGAACTTGCATAAAATAAGCCAGAAAGTATTAATAAAAATAATTCTAATCTATAATTTGATAAATCCATTGCATATAACCAACCTAACATTGGTATTCCTATTGTTAATGCTAAAATCTCAATTATTACAGTAATTCCACTTAAAAATAATATTATCTTAATTATTGTCTTTACAAGTTTCTTACCATCATTATTATTCCAATATTCTCCAAATGGTTTTAATAATGGTTTCATTATTAATATACTAACCAGATTTATTACAAATGTTGGCATATATAATACATTAAAATATGTTTGCATTGTATTGTCTCCAAATACATCAATTGCATATTTTACAGCATTTATAACATACATACTTATTAATGTAGAAAGCCCCAATGGTATGCATTCTTTTAATATTTCTTTTATCTTATCTAAATTTAAATTTCCTAATATTTTATATTGTTTTTTTATTAATCTAATATCATAAATGATTAAAATTATAATACCAATAACTAGCATAGCAATAAAAGATATGTAAATATTACATGTAATTATATCAATAATTGCAAAAGAAATTATTTCTAATATATTTCTATACAATAATGCCTTTCCAGCTATATCTAATCTTTCATTAAGTTGAAATTCTGCTTGAAATGTTTCTCCAAAATTATCTACAACTCTTATTAATATAAGTATTACGCAAATAAAAAATTTTTCATTAGTATAACCACTAATTATAGAAAAAGCAAGTGCTACTAACAGCATCATTATAACTGCAAATCCTCTTGCATATAAATAATCTTCAAATCTATATTTTCTCTTAGTATCTGTTACCTGAAAAATTCTAATTCCCAGATCTCCTATTGCATTCAATATACAACCTGTTGCATAGCATATAGAAAATATTCCTGCAATCTCTGTTCCATTTAACCTTGTACAAACCATTAAGACTATCGCGTTAAAAAATGAATATATTAAGCTTCCTGCTGTATTCCAAATAAATCCTATTTTTTTTTTCATCTTATATTCCTTACCATTTTATATCTATTTTAAAAACTTTTAATATGAATTTATATACTGCTAAAAAGGCTTTGTACATATGCATTACATAGACTTTCTTCATAACTGCAACTTTAAAATTAGCTTTTTTATGACTTAATGAATATGTAATATTTAAATATTTAGAATGTCTCCACAACGAAAATTCTGTATTTAAAAATTCAGTATTTTCTTTAAATACCTTATTAAAATTTTCTTTATCTGATGACATTCTAAACATTAGTGATATTCCAAAATGTAAAAAAGCCATTGTATCTATTACTTCAAGTAATTTTTTGCCTTGATTATCATTTTTATAAATATTTTTTACATCTACCATCGCTTTTTGTGTTGACTCAATTTGTTCTTTTTTTATTTGTCCCATTATTGAATCTTGTCTCACCATATAATAATATAATGAATCGTTTATAAAAGATATTGTCTTGGTATTTAAATATACTAATAATAAAAACATCATATCATCCAATATCCTAGGTGGATTTTCCAAGTTTTTCATATTTTTTAAGACTTCTGATTTATATAATTTGTTCCACAAAGCTGTATTTATTGAAAGAATTTCTTCTGGATTTTCGTCCATATTTATTATTTTTCCTTCATATCCAGTCATTTCTGTTGAATAAACATGTTCTGTATCTGTGTCAACTCTATAAAAACCTGAAACAGATATATCTGCATTATTTTTCTTTGCAGCATTATAAAGCTTTTCAGCATAATCAAGTGTAATATAATCATCCGAATCGGTAAATGCTATATATTCTCCTGTTGCCTTTGCTATACCATCGAATCTTCCTTTCCATACTCCTTCGTTTTTCTTATCTATAATAACAATTTTTTTATCAGAATATTTTTCTTTGTATTCTTTTAAGATTTCCAAACAATTATCAGGAGATCCATCATTAATACAAATAATTTCTACACCATCCAACGTTTGATTTACTAATGAATCCATACTTCTTCTTAAATATTTTTCAACCTTATATACTGGTACTATAATACTTACCTTAACTTTATTTTCCATTTTTTTCTCCTTCTTCTTTATTCTTTTCAAATTCTTCTAATGCAATATAATGATCTAAATTTTTAATTTTTTCATTTAATTCCGTAATTTTAATATTGTTTAAATATACTTCTATTAATAAGAAAGTAATAATTACTACAAATACAAAATTAACTGGTGCTTCGAATCCTAATTGAACAGATATCCACTCAACTCCTCCTGAAAATATACTCATTACTATTAATAATATACTTCCTAAAAGCCATACTATGGAATTCTCTACTTTTAACTTAGCTTGCTTTATTTTTTTTACACATAGTAAAAATGAAATTAAAGAACCTATTATTAATAATATTCTTAATGTTAATGTCATTATCATTTCCTCCTCTTTTCCTTTTTAGTTATACTTCGTATAAATATTATTGATAAAATCATATTAGCCATATATTTTATTGATTTTATTGGATTCAAATAAGACTCTCCAAATTCTCTATTTTTCATTTCTACTTGTACTTCTTTAATTTTCATTCTCTTTTTTAGCATATATACTAATGTATCTGGTTCAGGTGTCAGACTTGCATTTGCAATAAATTCTGAAATTATTTTTTTATTATAAGCTCTCATACCTGAAGTTGGATCTTTAATTTTCTTGAACGTTGTTATCGTTATAGCTGCGCTTATTAATCTGCTTCCTAACATTCTCATTGTGAATGGTTTTTTTTCTGTTACAAATCTTGAACCTATCGCGATATCTGTATTATTTTCTTCAATTTCATTAACCAAATCTTTTAGATATTTTGCTTGATGTTGTCCATCTCCGTCAAACTGTATAATAATATCATAATTATGTTTATATGCATATTTCATTCCTAACTGAATTCCACTTGTTAACCCAAAGTTTACCGGCAAAGATATAACATTAAACATATTTTTCTCGCATACTTCTTTTGTGTTATCATTTGAGCAATCATTTATAACTACATAATCATAATCTGTATTATTTTTTATATCCTTAACTGTTTTTTTTATATTTTGTGCTTCATTATAAGCTGGTACTACTATTAATACTCTTGACATTTGTTACATTCCTTTCATTAAACATTTTTACCCTATATATGACTTAATTGAAAATCCAAATACAATTATATATGTTACAATTAAAATTATAACAAATTTCATTTCTTTATTTTTCATTTTAAACTCAATTTTATTTCTACAAGCTAGCATACATACTAATGGTAATATCGGCAATAAATATCTTCCTTGAATTCCTTCTACCACCGTTTGTTTAGCTTGTGTCCATCCTAAATACATTGCTGCAATTACTCCTAATGTTTCAATTAAAATTATTGAAAAGAATATAATTTTCTCTTTTTTTGTAAATACATATTGTTTACTTTCTCCATATGTATCAAACATTTCCAATAATAAAATAATAAATATTACTATTGAAACTATGTTTATAGTATTCCATCCTCCTATCATTTCAAAGAAATAAGAAGAACTTTCCTCATAGAAGGTATTTACTGCTGTAATAGCGTCCCTACTTAAATCTGAAATTGTAAACAATATTTGCTCTGTCATATTAGTTCTGATAGCAATCGCATAATCACCTTCTGTAACTAATTTATTTAATGAAAAATATGTTACAAATACAATTAATAATGTTAATGCATAATATAATATTCTCTTTCCCTTATTTTCAAATTTATCTTTAGGTAATATGAATACTAAAAAGCATAATGGAAAATAAACTATTTTACATACTGTAGGAATCATGAATAAAATTCCTAACAAAATTATATTTTTAACTTTTATTTTTTCTGCTACAACTTTCAAATGAAATACATATGAAATTGTTAAAAATGTAACACTAATAATTACAGTATCAGGTGATAATGTTGTAGCTAAGTTCATCGTCATTGGGAATAATGCAATTATCATTAGTATCGATTTCCATTTTTCAAATGGCATCAATTTTATCGCCAAGAACACTAAAATAATATAACATAATAAATTTGTTATTCTCGCCAACCAAAATATAATCATTGGACTTAAATTCAAACTTCTTCCCATTAAAGCTCCTATTACTTGTGGGATATAGCTTATTGGCGTTAAAGAACCTGTTGCTCCTACTGGAAAAGCAATACTTTTTTCTTCATTTAATGGTTCATGTACTTTTTCTTTCACTGTTTCATAATTAAATTCTTTATTGGGATAACTTCCATCTTTTCTTTTAAATAATTCAATAACACTTTCTGGTAATTTATTAGTTGTTCTTGAAATTATATTACCACTTGCGATTTCGTATGTTCTCCAAAAATGTGCATGTTCATCATATCTAATTTGTGGTACATTTATAAATATAAATGTAATTCCAATTATTAGTGATGCTCCTAAAAATAAAAATTCCTTCTTTATTTTTCTATCATTATTTTTTGATATTTTATAAAGGCTTATTAGTATATTCACAATTTCTAAAGCTATAAATATTGTTAGAAACTGTACAAATGAAAATCGTCTTTGAGGCATGTAATCAATATTATCATTTATTATAACCTTTTCAATACTGTCTGAATTAACAGAGCCTTCTCCATAAACTATTGAAAATTCATTAGTTAAAACTCCATTAAAATAGTATACCTTAAATTTTGATGCACTTGCATTTTCTTTTGGTATAAATTTTGCATCATCATTCATAATAACTCTCATATAAACATCTGTATTCCCACTATTTAACACTAATGAGATATTATATATTATTGTATTATCTACATTTTTTACATTTATACTGGTTATTCCATCAACTGTTTCAATATTCAAATCTTGCTTGGATATTTCTATTGAATCATTTCCAAGCAAATGAAATTTTGTATATATTTTATTAACGAAAATATTGTAAAACATAATTCCTAATTCAATTATTAAGCTTATAAAAAAAATAATAAGTATTTTTTTTCCAATTTTAATTCCTACATTCTTGTCCATTCTATTCCCCCATTATTCTTACAATTGCTCTGCAAAACCTTTTTGCAATTTATTAAATATAATATAGCCTATTACACATAATACTAACGCTACTGCAATTAATATCATAAGTGCAGAAACATCCGGTTCTGTCTGATTGTAAAAGATATCTCTATATCCATTTATAACATAGGTCATAGGATTAAAATCTAAAATCCATTTAAATTCTACCGGTATTGTTTCTGGTGAATACACAATTGGTGCAGCATAAAATAACAATTGTAACGCAACCCCTATTAAATGCTGTAAATCTCTTATATATACTGTAATACTAGAAACTACAAATGCGATTGCTAATATTAATAAATATTGTGCTATTAACAATATTGGATAAAATAATATATATTTTGTAATTCCCAATCCTCCAAATATAACAAATCCTATTATTATTATTGTAGATATCAAGAAATTCACAGTTTCACTTGTAACTACCGATATAGGTAATATTTCCCTTGGAAAATATACTTTTTTTAGAATATTTCCATTTTCAACTAGCGTAAATGACGATCTAGATATAGCAGTTGCAAAAAAAGTCCATGGTATTAATCCACAACATAAAAAAATAACATAATTTTCTTGAGTGTTTCTTAATATTAATGGAAAAACAATAGCATATACTGCTATTTGTAGTAGGGGATTTAAAAATGACCATAAAACACCTAAAAAAGAATTTTTATATTTTCCTCTTATTTCCTTTTTTACATTTGTTTTTAATAATTCTCTATAATTGTATAAATTTTTGAAAACCTTAAACATTTTCTTTTCTCCCCTTTTTAGTTCTTTCTAATTTTTCTTAATATTTTTTTTATCGGTTCATATAAATGTATTTTTTTTGTTATAGCTATAACTTTTAATCTTAATTTTCCTCTTGGAGTCTCAAAATAATTATATCCACTATTTGCACTAGAATCAGAACACTTAATTGGTTCATAACAAAAATATTCTTTATTCACTTGTTCACAAAGCCAATTGTATTCTTCTCTATTAGCTATAAAATTTTTTACAATTAGCTCATTGCAAATTCCTTTCATTTTCCTTAATGAATAACCTATTTCTATCTTTTCTGCATTTGGATTAAAAGCTACTTCATTAAAATTATTTTCCATATTCACTATCATTTGATCAATTGTAAATCCATTTAATATTCTTTTTCTGCATTCTTTTTTATACTTTTCCAGATTATTTAATATATAATTAATTTTTTTAACATAGTTAAGTATTTCTTCTTCCATATATTCAAATTTGAATATTTCATTTTCTTTTTGTAAACATGGTACTATTGCACCAACCTTATTATCTATTAACTCAGCTTGTCCACCAACATCAGAACTAACAACAGGTACTCCCATTGAAAGTGATTCATATGATGTTAATGCCACCCCTTCTTTTATTGAACAATTTATCGTTAAATCACTAATTCTATATATTTTTGCTGTTTCTTTTACATTTCCAAGGAATTTTACATTTTCTAATAAATCATATTTTTTTAGTTTATTCTTTAACTGTTCAAGCATTGGACCGTCACCTGCAATAATACATAAAAAATCCTTTCTTGTTTTTTTTAATTTTTTTAATATTTCAGCAAATAGCATTGGTCTTTTTTGTGTGTCTATTCTACATATATAACTTATTATATATGTATTTTTGTCTTTTACTATTTCATATTCTTTTAAAATTTCTTCTTTATTATAATTCTTCGGATTAAATTTTTTTTCATCAACACCTATATAAACCGTCTTTATTTCATTTTCTTTTCGCCCAAAATAATCTATTAATATTTTTCTACTGTTTTCATTGCATACAAAAGTTTTATCTATACAAGATTCTACCATACTTGAATCTCTAGAGTATCCTCCACATCTATTATACCATTCTTCCATATGAATATAGTCAATTATTGGTATTTCTGGAAACTCAGCTTTTAATGCTGGTATCATTGAATATCCAACCAGACTATTTGTATTAAATATAATATTTATTCTATATTGTTTAATTAAATTATTAATAAATGCAATCCAATATTTTTGATTTATAAAAGTTGTTAAATCATATACAATTACTTGTTCCTCAAAGTTCTGTCTCCATATATTAACTTTTGGATTTGTGTTTACTAAAATTATATTAAATTTATTTTTATCAATTTTAGTAAGCAAATCTAAATTAAATTTATCAGCACCCCCTGTTATCATCCAAGGAATAATCATTAATATATTTATTTTTCCATTTTCCTTTATTCTATATTGTATATTTTCCGAAACACTATCAACAATTTTTTCCCAATTATAATCTTGTTTTGGATATTGTATTGCTTCAACTCTTTCCTTTACCGTGCTTGCTGTCTTTTCAATTATACTTAGTGCTCTTTCTTTGTTTTCTTGTGAACGAGCTAATTCGCTCCCAGTTAATTTCTTTCTATACCAAAATCCCACAAAATTCATTCTTACTGGTTTCTTACCTTTTGCAAGTAATTTTAGCCATAAATTCCAATCTTCATTAACAGCTTTTTCTCTAAGTTCATATCCATTGACTTCAAAAAAATCTTTCTTTTTTATTAAAGCTGTAGCAACTAATAAATTTTCTTTCTTTTCTATTTCGGAATCAAAATATTTTATCCACTCAAATTCAGCTCCTTGAAAATTTAAAAGATCAGTATATGCCCATGTAGCTTGTTTATTCGTTTGAAGTGTCCAATATGCACATTCCAAGTAAGTTTTATTTATAACATCATCATCATCAATAAAAAATAAATACTTAGCACTTTTGCTTGACAAGTTTGCACCATAATCTCTGGTCTCTGCTAATCCTCCATTTTTTTTATGTACAACTTTTATTCTTTCATCAATATTTTCTATTTGTTTTAATTTTTCAATACTTTTTTCATCTGTTGAACCATCATCTACTATAAACCATTCCCAACATGGAAATGTTTGGTTTAATACAGCATTTATTGTTTCATCTATATACATATGTCCATTATAATATGCTGTAACTATTGTTATTTCCGGATTTTTTTTATTTTCTTCTTCAAATTCTATTTCTTCTCTTTTTCTTCCTGGATACAATTTAAAATCAAACATTAATTTCTTCTCCTTGCTATTTTTTTAATATCTTCTTTATTTTTTGCATATATTTCCAACTTTTAGATTCATATGTTTTACTTAATTCTTGTTTTATTTGCAGATTTTCCTTTTCTATTCGATTATTATTCTGTTTTAACTGTTCTTGTTCTTCTTTCATTTTTTTATATTCAATTTCATATTCTTTATTTTGATTTTTTAAAATGTTGATAATATCATTATATTCACTATTTTGATTTTTTAAATTTTTGATAATATCATTATATTCATTATTTTGATTTTTTAGATTGTTGATAATGTCATTATATTCACTATTTTGATTTTTTAGATTGTTGATAATATCATTATATTCACTATTTTGATTTTTTAAATTGTTAATAATATCTTCATATTCTTTATATCTTTTTTCACTTTCATAGATATTACTTTTTGCTTTCACTCTAATATCTTCATGCAGTTCCTTATACCATCTCAACTTTTCTACATACTCACTATACTTTTCAATTTCTGGTAAATCATTATCGGGTAATTTTTGTTCTTCACATTTTTTTATAAATTGTTCACATTTTTCAGTTAATGAATTTTTAATTTTTATATATTTATTACTATTTTTCTCTGGCTTATCTATAATATCTTTTATATTTAATTTTTCAAATTCTACATCTGTGAAAGATTTCATATATTCTAAATAAGTACCTAATCTATCTTCTTCGAATTTTTCTTTATGTACTAATATTACTGGGGTTCCCAATGCTATACATGGCAATGCTACATGTAACCTATTTGTTAATACTAAATGAGATGCTTGATAAGTTTTTAATAATTCTTCTACATTTTTCATCCTTTCTTCAAAACCTTTTTTGTATATTTCCTCCGGATTTACATCATGAGTAATTTCTCTTATCTCTCTGCTTGTACTTTCCTTTACTTTTTTAGATGATCTCTCATCTAAATCTACCAAACAAATATATTCTTGCTTTTCTATGTTTTCAAATGGTTTTATCGTTAAAGTCATACAACCCGAAAAATAATTTTCTATATTATTTTTTGTAAGTCTTTTTCTTGTTTCAACATCTCTACACCCAATAGGCTGATAACTTTTTAAATAATCTCCTCCTAATCCTTGTAGATATTTTTCACCTACATCTATTTTTTCTAAGCATGTGAAATGCATTGATATTAATAGTGGATTTATATATGGTGATGGTGGCCATGCAGCTTTATTATGTAAAAACCAACCATTCATAATCATAGAAACATATTCTTTTTCTTTTGGTATAAAACAATTCAAATCTTCTCTATCGATATGATAATCTATATGAGGTAAAAACCTTATAGCAGCATATGTTTGTATATCATCACCTATATTATCAGTTTTTTTATAATACATAATTCCATATTTCATGTTTTTTCCTCTTTCATTAATTAAAGTTTTAAAGATAGTATCCAATTGGCATCCTCATTTTCTCTCCAAAATGATTCTTCTCTTTTAAACTGTTTTTGTATATCTCTCCATAGATTTTTAATCTTGTCATCTTGTATTATATCAGTTTTAGTAATAACATCTTTTATTTGTTGCATTTTTTCTTTATCAACCATAAATCCAAATTCATTTGGATTTGCTTTTTGTGATATAATAGATAAAATTGTTCTATAACATTTTTCACATTCGCAACAATTTTCACCCTTTAAGCTTCTATAACATACTCTTAATTTTATTTTGTCATTATTATTTTTTACATGTTCACATATTTTCTCAACTTTTTGTTGTCTATTACTTTCAAATCCTTCATGAAAAACCTTAGTGCTTCCAAATCTTACATGATTATCTATTTCCGGTCTTGAAGCACAAACAACCTGAGTTTCTTTGGTATATGTAGATGGAATTAAAATTGTTTTTAATCTATGTTTATACGCATATGGTGCTATATTTCCAATTAGACCAATTCCATGCTGCATCGCATGCCACCAATTATCCTGTAGTAAATCATGATATTGTTTTTCTAACTCTGAATTATCAATAAACCTTCTTACTGATGCCCTGATCAAAACATTTTTTAGTTTATATTTTCTTCCAATATCCTCAACATATTTTTTTACAACTTTCCAACCTTCCTCATTTTCATAGTCAACATCTGCTCCCCAAATTGTAATCAAATCCGGACTTTCTTTAAAATTTCTAATTAATGTAAAAAATGAATCTACACCTCCACTAAAAAATGTAGCTATTTTATTTGTTTGTGTATATTTATTATTTACTCTTTGTTTTGATTTTACCTTACCTCTTAATTTAATAGTTGGCAACATTTTATCATAGCCTTTTTTTATTTCTTTTATAGATTTGTAAAATGTTTTATCTATCTGATTTAAGTATATAGTACCTTTATTCATCCATATAATTGGTAAAATGTTACATAGTAGTGGTATAACCAATATGCTTTCGGGGATACCTTCTAAACTCTCGTTGTATTCTACGGAAAAGAATTCTCCTAACCAAAATAATTTCTTGAATTTTTCTTCTCCATCTATTGTATATTCATAATATATTTTATTTTTTTTAGCATATACTTTTTTTATAAAAAATTTGTTTTTCATATTTACCTCTTAATTTTACTTTGTGGCTCTGACATACTCATTAACCACTTGATTCGTTTTTCCATCTTTTTTTATCTTCCCATCACATAACCATATAGTTCTATCACATAATTCTCTTACTGCAGACATACTATGTGTAACAAAAATCATCGTCTTTCCCTGCTTTTTTAATTCTTTCATTTTTTCGTAACACTTATTTTGAAAATGCTCATCTCCAACAGATAAAATTTCATCAATTAATAATATATCTGCATCAACATTTATAGCAACTGAAAATGCAAGTCTCATGTACATTCCTGAGGAATATGTTCTTACTGGATTATCTATAAAATCTTTTAACTCTGAAAATTCAATAATATCTTCTAATCTATCGTTGATTTCTTTTCTCGTCAATCCAAAAATTGAAGCATTAAAATAAATATTTTCTCTTCCAGAGAAGTCGGGATGAAATCCTGCACCTAATTCTAATAAAGATGTTAACTTTCCATTTGTTACAATTTTACCTCTATTAGGATATATTATTTTTGTTAATAATTTTAATAATGTTGATTTTCCACTACCATTTGTACCAATTAAAGCTACTACTTCTCCTTTTTTTATTTTTGCATTTACTCCCTTTAATATTTCTCTTTTCTGTTTTCTATTTCTTGTGAATAAAAAAAGCAACTTTTCTTTTATTGTATTAGCTCTATCTAGGTATATATTAAAGGTTTTATATACATCATCAATTATTATACTATATTCTTCATTTTCTTTCATTTAACCAGCCTCCTCGAAGCTATTTTTAGCATTTTTATTATATCATAAATTTCTATAACGTCAAGCAATTTGAAAATTATTTTATACAATAGTAAAAACCAAAATATGAACAAATCATTTCATACCTTGGTTTTTACTTTCTAAAAATTTCTATTTTACTTTAAGCTTACTTACAATCAATACTAAAATTAAACAAGCAATTACAGCAGCAATTATTATTGTGACACTATTTATATTTTTATTGTCTTCTTTTAATTCATCCTCCACCTTTTTTTCTTTATTTACATAGATTTTATATATTACTTTTTCATTATTATCATCTTTAACTGTAATTAGAATTTCATTTAGTCCTTCCTTTAAATTTTCATTTCCACTTATTTCCACATTAGCACTCTCAACATTAGATTTTGCATTGACATTTATTTTATTTATATAATTTTCCACACTACAACTATATATAAATATTTCACTATTAAAGTCAGAATCTAAATTAATTGTATTAATATTATTTTCACTTGAAACAGCATCTAAATCCATACTATTTAATCTTAATTCCTTTTTTATTGCTTTTACAACTTTTATATAATAGGATCTTACAGTCCCATTTTCAGCAATGACATCTATTTTTATATTATTTTCTCCGGGAATTCAAAGTTATATTTTCATTACCTGAAATAAAAGCCTTCTCGTCATCTTTCTCTGCTTGTATTTGTATCTCATCTGCAAAAACTTCTTCTTTTATTTCATAGTTTATAATCTGTTTATCAAAATTAGGAGTTATTTCATAATCGTTCACTTTTAGGTTTTTTAAATAATTATTACTCGATTTTGTTACATTATATTTTTTTTCTTGTTCTTGAACTAATTTTTCTGTTTCTTTTTTAGCATCTTCATCGCTATAGTCAGCAAAGCTTGCATATACGCAATTATAATTAATAGTACAACTTATTAATACTATAAGTATAATTATTTTCTTCATATTTTCTTTCATTTTTCTTCTCACACTCTTCTTTAATTTAAATATTTTAATGGCATATAAGCATGTCTTCCATCTGATAATATAATTCTACACCAATCAAATCCATTTATATTATTATAAGTTCCTTTTTCTATAACTGTAACAATCGTCCCCTCTGGTAGTGCTGTTAATTTATCTAATCCAGTACTTGGTCCAATTCTAACATAACATCCTGTTCCATCATTAGTTTTTATCTTTGCTGTATAATTACAATTAGTAATATCTTTTATTGTCTTTAAGTATGATCCTGACATATATCCAATTGTTCCATCTGTTAATATAACTTTTTGCCAATTACTATTAATTCCTCTTTGTACTGATAATAACACAGTTCCATTGTCTATTGTTTTAATAACGCTAGAATCAGTATTCGCTTCTTTCCTTAAATTCAGTCCACCATTAGCATTAACTTGTACATTTATCGGTAATATTTCCGAATTATTACTAGGCAATTGGGATAATGTCAAACTCATATTTTCGTATATTGGTATTATAAATGTAAACTCTGAATCCATTCTGTTCGTATTGGCATATATTCCTCTTAATGTTCTTGCTTCACTATAAGCAGCCATAAGGTTTTGCATATATTGATGTTCATATAGGCTTGTGCCATTTCTTGTATCTATATCGAATTTATTTTGATATAGTGTATTTTGATAGTTTTCTAACCAATTTTTTTTACAGAATGTTATTCCACCTTCAATAGCTTTTTCCATAGAGTCCCATCCATAATATTTAGCTGTTGATAATGCATTATTATATATAGTAGTCCAACTATTACCACATGCGCCTATATTGAATGGGTTATAATATGTTTTTCCATCTCCACCATTCATACCTGTCCCAATTGATGTTCCAGAATTTCCTTGCTCTTGTAGTAATCTTGCAGTTATGTAATATGAATTTACGTTTGTATTTCTGCAAGCTCTATCAATATCTTTTGCATAATATTGTAAAAATGTACCATTAACTTTATTTTGTAATCCTTGCAATGTACAAACTCCATCCATATAAGAATTTAAATTTTGAAATTGAAACACATTTGTTTCATCTAAGAAGTTTCTAGGATCCATATAATATGCTATGGCTTTTTCCGAAGCACAATACCATCCACTATCATATAATTTTGTACCACATACTGAACAAATCCATTCTCCGCTGTAATTAATTGGAACTAGGTTTCTTGAATGAACCGCACATTCTCCTGCTGTTATTGAATCAAATTTCAATCCTGTATACAATAATTCAAAATTCCAATTTGGATGTGCTTTTGCCAATATTTCTATTCTTTCTTTATACCCCGGATATCTATTACTATCAATATCTATATTAGAATTTCGTTTTGTACTATTAAATCTAAATTTCTGAGAATTGCTTCCATCTGCAGAAGTAATTTCAACATTTGTGCAATTGTTTGTTTTTCCTCCTGCTACTGTTAAATACTTACCACTCAGTTTAGAAATTATACTATAGTATCCATTTCCAATATCTTTTATTATCCACTTTTGTGCATCTGCTCCATTTTCTCTACATTGCCATACATTTGTATGATTTATTGTATTTCCATTTGCCACATCCAATAACATTTTTGAATGTAGAAATTTTATTGTATAGTAGCCTTCTCCTAAATAAGTTAAATTTACTTTTTGACAATTAGCATTATTTTTAGTATATATTTGAACATTTGCTCCCGAATCTTTTCTTGCATCTATTACATCTAAAGCCTTGTTGCTATCAACACCTGTTTCTATTTCATATAATCCTTCTTGTATTGTCCTTGTTCCATAAACTTCATTTAATTTATTAAATTTGAATTTTTGTGAACTATTTCCATTAGCAGAACATATTTCAATATTAGTACAATTTGCTACTTTTCCATCCGCCACTGTCAAATATGTTTTGCTTAATTTAGATATTATATTGTAATATTCATTCCCAACATCTTTTATTTTCCATTTTTGTGCATCCGAATTATTTGCTCTACATTGCCATACATTTGTATGATCTTGTGTATTCCCATTTGCTACATCCAATAACATTTCAGAATGCAAAAAGGTTAAAGTATAGTATCCATCTTGTTCTTTTTTTACTATTACTTTTTGACAATTAGCATCATTTTTAGTATATATTTGAACATTTGCTCCCGAATCTTTTTTTGCATCTATTACATCTAAAGTCTTGTTGCTATCAACACCTGTTTCTATTTCATATAATCCTTCTTCAATCTCTTTTTCTTGTTCTATTTTATTAAATTTAAATTTTTGAGAATTTCCTTCATTTACAAAACTTACTTCAACATTTGTATTATTTGTAATTTCTCCTTTCGCTACTGTTAAATATTTATTACTTAATTTCGATATTATATTATAATATCCATTTCCAACCTCTTTTATTATCCACTTTTGAGCATCTGATGCATTTTCTCTACATTGCCATACATTTGTATGATCTGCTTTCTTTCCATTTGCTACATCTAGTAACATATTTGAATGTACAAAGCTTAAAGTATAATATCCATCTCCTAAATATTTAACATTTACTTTTTGACAATCAGCATATGTATTCCTTGTAAAGATTTGAACATTTCCTCCTGACATTATGCTTGCATCTATTACATCTAATACCTTATTACTATCCACACCTGTTTCTATCTCATATGTTCCATCTTCTATTGTTTTTGTTCCCGCAATCTTTTCAATCTTATTAAATTTGAATTTCTGTGAATTTTTGCCATTTGCAGAACTAATCTCTACATTTGTGCAATTAGACGTTTCATCACCCGCTACTGTTAAATATGTACTACTTAATTTTGATATTATATTGTAATATCCATTTCCTGCATCTTTAATTATCCATTTTTGTGCATCTGCACCATTTTCTCTACATTGCCATACATTTGTATGTTCTTCTGTGTTACCGTTTGAAACATCTAATAGCATATTAGAATGGACAAAAGTTAAAGTATAATATCCATTTTCTAAATATTTAACTTCTACCTTTTGACATTCTGCATTAATGTTTCTTGTAAAAATTTGGACATTTCCTCCTGAAATCTTGCTTGCATCTATTACGTCTATTACTTTATTACTATCTGCTCCTGTCTCTATTTCATATGTTCCATCTTCTATTGTTTTAGTTCCCGTAATCTTTTCAATTTTGTTAAATTTAAATTTTTGAGAATTACCGTTTACTAACGAATTTATTTCTATATTAGTACAATTTGCATTTTCTTCATTTGCAGTTGTTAAATATGTATTACTTAATTTTGATATTATATTATAATAACCATTTCCAGTGTCTTTTATCATCCATTTTTGAGCATCAGCGCCATTTTCTCTACATTGCCATACATTTGTATGATCTTCTGTGTTACCATTTGATACATCCAATAGCATATTGGAATGGACAAAAGTTAAAGTATAATATCCATTTTCTAAATATTTTACCTTTACTTTTTGGCATTCTGCATTAATATTCCTTGTAAAAATTTGAACATTTCCTCCTGAAATCTTGCTTGCATCAAGTACATCTATTACTTTATTACTATCAACTCCTGTTTCTATCTCATATATCCCATCTTCTACTAATTGATTTGTATTATTTGCATTTACGTTACAATAACTACAAGCAATCATAACTAAAAAAATAAATATTATCGTTACTAACTTTTTTTTCAAAGCCTTTCACCTCTCTATTTTATTAATTCTATTAAACTATCCATTATCTCTTTATTACTTATATTTTTCTTCTTATTTGGTGAAATGTCAATTATTATTTTATTATTAAATTGAGTATAATTATATGTTTGGTATGAGTCTAAATCTTCATATAGGTCTTCTGTAATATTTTTTGTAACAATATCTTTAAAATATAATTTTCCTATTCTTCCTAAAATGTATAATTGATTTGAATCTATTAATTTTTGTATAAAATCGTCATATTCATTATTTGTACCGTTTTCCTGTTCTTCTTGCAATTTCAAATAGTTTTTTTCATCAACTTCGTATTTTAAAATTGTCATTCCATTTATCAATTCTAGTACACTATTTTTTGAATTTTCTTCAATCCAAATTCCATTTTTTGATGGTAGTTGTTGTTTATAATATTCTACTTCTTGAATAGTTGGTATTTCGCCTTTAACTAAACCTGCATAAGCTATATTAAATTGTTCTTCATCTGTTATTTCAGAAATAGAATTGCTATATGATTTCTGCATTAATTTTTTCGTAGTATATATTGGCATATTCTTTAACATATTTATAGATGAATTTGTATATTTATTATATAAATCATTATTAGATACATCTTGCATATTATAAATCCAACTTGGCAATTCAATTAATGCAGATTGTGCTCCCAAATCATTTCTAGCCCAAGATATCAAATATTGTTGTCCATATTGTCCATATTTTTTAGTCGCATATGAGAAATTTGGATAATAATAATCCAATATTTCAGAGTCTCCAATTAAAGAATTTTCCCAACCATGTAAATCTATTACTAGATTTCTACCATTATATGATTTATGATTAATCAAAAAATCTTTTAGTGCTCCTGCTTCATATGCTTGAAATCCTGCTGTTCCATTATAATTTCTTGAATCTGTAAATCTTTTATATGTTATTCCACTACATTGCCAATTTCTATTAATATCTATACCTTGATTTCCAGGAGCCCAACTCCATAATGTTTTTCTTCCAGGTCCATTATTAGTATATCCATAATATTCTCCATCTGGATTAACAGAAGGGAATATATACACAGTCCAATTTCTTGCAATATAAATATCATTATCACTTACTAATCTATTATAAAAATAATTTGCTATCTCTGTTAAAGCTTGACCGTCCCTATACCAATTGTCTTCAAATCCATGAACTGCAAATGTTGCAAATAATACATTATTTCCAAATCCGTATTTATAATATTTTAGTTTAGAACCATTAGAATCCCCTTTATGAGCAAGTCCACTATATCCGTAAACTCCTTCTTCTCCTGAAATTTTTGTCTTATTGAACTTAAACTTTTGCAAATTTCCTTTATTTTCAGAATCAATCTCAATATTTGTCCCACTCGCTACTGTTAAATATTTTTCACTAGACTTAGAAATTATATTATAATACCCATTATGTAAATCTTTTATCACCCATTTTTGTGCATCCGAGCCATTTGGATTACATTGCCATACATTAGTGTGATTTGTTGTATTTCCATTTGATACATCCAACATCATTCCTGAATGTATAAATTCAAAAGTGTAATATCCGTCTCCAATATATGTTATTTGTGCTTTTTGGCAATTTGCATTATTCTTAGTATGAATTTGAACATTCGCCCCTGAATAAGTTTGAGCATCTGCCACATCTAATGCCTTATTGCTATCTATACCCACTTCAATTTCATATAAACCATCATCTATTGTTTTCACTCCATACAATTCATTTAATACATTAAATTTAAATTTTTGTGAATTGTCATTTAATTTTGAATTAATTTCTATGTTAGTACAATTTGATATTCCTCCATTTGCAACTGTTAAATATGTATTACTTAATTTTGATATTATATTATAATATCCATTTTCAGCCTCTTTTATTATCCATTCTTGTGCATCTGAGTTATTTTGATTACATTGCCATACATTTGTACCGTTTTCAGTTCTACCATTTTCCACATCTAACATCTTTCCGGAATGTAAAAATGTTAATGTATAATATCCATCCCCTTGATATTTTATATTTACTTTTTGACAATTTGCATTATTTTTTCTAAATATTTGAACATTTGCTCCCGAAAATTTATATGCTTCTATTACATCTATTACTTTGTTACTATCCACTCCCGTTTCTATTTCATATGTCCCATCCTCAATTGTTTTTTGTCCTTTTATTGCTTCTATCTTATTAAACTTAAATTTTTGAGAATTGTTGTTTAATAACGAATTTATTTCTATATTAGTACAATTTGCAGTTCTTCCATTTGCTACTGTTAAATATGTATTACTTTGTTTTGATATTATATTGTAATATCCATCTCCCAGATCCTTTAGAACCCATTTTTGTGCGTCTGAACCATTTGGATTACATTGCCATACATTTGTACCGTTTTCAGTTCTACCATTTTCCACATCTAA
>CAMJYG010000026.1 GCA_946409935.1 uncultured Clostridium sp.
TACTTTTTGACAATTTGCATTATTTTTTCTAAATATTTGAACATTTGCTCCCGAATCTGTTTTTGCATCAATTACTTCTACTACTTTTCCATTATCTATTCCCACTTCTATTTCATATATACCATCTAAAACTTGTTGGATATCATCTGCTTGTACAGTCGATCTAAAAATAAAAAATGACAATATAATTGAAAAAATTGTTATTCCTATCTTTGCTAAATAATTTTTTTTCATTTTTTTGTTCCTCCCCTTACTATTTTACCACTACTTATCAAAAATTTAAATAAAAAATATTATTTTCTAAAAATTAACCTTTTTTGAATATTTTTACATTCAAAAACTTCTTTTAGTTTTAATACTTCCTGGAATATATAAAATCATATATAATATTTTGTTTTTTACTGATTTAATATATTTTAACGACTTATTTTTATTTATCAAACAACCAAATAAAATAAAATGTTTTATAGCATAAAGTCTTTTTTTAAACCTAACACCCTTAAAATCACGTTGTAAAATTTCCTTAAAATACTCATAATATCCATAAGGATTTTCTTTAAATTGCTTTATAATATTTTGGGTATATCCTTCGTTTTGGTATTCACAAATCATAATAGGTTTATTTACACAAATCATTTTATAATCTTCATCCATTTTATGATACATTCTAGCTTCAGTAATAAACTTCTCACCGTGCTCTAATTCATGTTTATATTTTTTTCTAATATCTGCAAAAAAAACAAGAGCTTTTTCCCCATCTTCACCTTCTTTAAAATACAAATCAAACATTGTTGTTATTTTATTTTTAAACTCTTGCCCCATATTTTTTCCTTCTGTATCATATTTTAAGAAACAAAGTGCATAAATTTTTTCTACATTTTTATTTTTGTCATACTCTTCTTTTATAATTTTGAAAGCATCATTTGAAAAATAATCATCTGAATCGCACTCAATTATTAAGTCTCCCTCTGCTTGTCCTACTAATTTATTAATTGCAACCATCTTCCCTTGATTTTGTTGATAATAATATTTAATTTCTATTTTATTATCCTTTTTAAATTCATCTACAACATTTTTCGTATTATCTTCAGAACCATCATCCATAATAAGCCATTCTAATTTAACATTATATTTAGAATTTTGGATTAAACTATCATACAATCTTTTAATTAAATTTGCTCTATTATATGTTGGCGTTAATACTGAAATCTTCAAACTCATTATTTTCCCTTCTTTTCAAACCAATATTTCCTTTATTTTTTTTATAATATTACCATTATAATATTCCATTTTCTGTTCATTTTTTTGTATTTTTCCTTTTAAGATAATATCTTTCAATCCATTATAAATTCCCTCTTGAGTATTTTCTAATATTTGTGCTTCATTATATTTTTCCACCGCTTCTCTTGCAGCTGTATCTGTTATAATTATAGGCTTTTCTAATATTTTAGCCTCTTCTAATACCATCCCATATCCTTCAAATTCTGAAAGTAAGCAGAAAAAATCCGCATTTTTTATATATGGATATGGATTTTCCCTTTTTCCTAATAAATGAAAAGTCTGTTCTATTTGTTCTGAATTAATCAATTTTTCTAAATTTTCTTTTTCTGGTCCATCGCCTATAACATAAAAATTATGGTTAAATCCATTATCTATTAGTTTTTTATGTACTTTTATTAATCTATCTATCGCTTTTTGTGGTACTAATCTTGCAACTGTTACAAAATTTAGAACTTCTTTGTTAAAAGCTTCTTTGATATTTTCATTTGATTTATTTTTGACTCTTTCTTTGTCAATATAATTATATATTATTTCTTTTTTTACTGGTTCTAGATATTCATTTCTTATTTCACTATATAATTCATTAAATTTTCTAAAATTATCTTTGCTTACAAATACTAATGTTTCATATTTAGAATATATTTTTTTATCTAATACTTTTTTTATTTTAGCTTTTAATCCACTTCCAAATACTTTTGTAATATCATTATGTATCCACGCAATTTTTCGCGTTTTTTTATTTTTAACACTAAACAATCTAGTTATTGGTCCTTCTAAAAAAGCAACTTCTACATCATAATTTTCTTTTATATATTTGTTGTAGATTTTGTTTTTGAAAAAAAGTATTTTTAGTGGTATTACTTTTCTTTTCCAAGTATTAAAATCTGTATATTTTTGATTATATAATGATTTTAATTTAATTTTACTTGATAATTGTTTTTCCAATTCACCTTTAGAATAAATAGTAAAAATTGTTATATCATATTCCTTGCACAGCTCATTTACAATATCTACTAAAACTCTTTCTGCTCCACCGAATTGTTAGCCCTGTAATTCCAAATAACAGCTTTTTCATTTTTGATACTATTCCTTTCTAATTATTTTTCAAGCATAAACTTCTGCATTTTAGTATATAAAGCGGTATTCAATACTATTATTACCATCATAGTTGATGAATTAAAAAAAGTATAACCTGAAAAGAATGATAATGCAAATGAAAATCCACATCCTAATAATAAGAAAATATATTCATCATTAACCATTTTTCTCTTTTTTATTCCTATATATAATCCTTTAATAAGAATTACTATAAAAGGTCCTAAATATAAAATAAATCCTAGTATACCAAAATTTAGTAATATTGCAGGAACTTCCATTTCAAAAACCAATTCTCTAAAATTTGCCATATAACCATTTCCGAATAATATTAAAAAAATGTTTTTTTGATTTTTAACCAATGCAATATTATAAATTAATTGCTGTGTTCGTTGATCATTATTTTTTACATTTAATCTATTTGCAATATTATACAAATCTATTACAGACTTTTTCTGCTCTTCTGACATATAATTATTTTCTAATTCATTTTTTTCTATTTTTTCTTTTATTGCCAGTAAATCTCCTGTTATATGTGAATTTTCTTGTTTGTTTTCATCTATAATATTAGACTCAATATCTGCTAAATGTTTTCTCCTCTGAATTGTGTTAGAGCCAAACACTATAACAATTAATGAAATTGTTAGTAAAGTTCCTACTCCAATAAAGACTGTCTTTTTGTTTAGCTTATTTTTGTTAATTATATTATATAATACTTCTATAAAAATGTATAACACTATTATTAGGCTAAATCCAAATAAACCTGCTCTAGTACCAATTAATAAACTTAAAAATATACCAACTAAAATTACAATTGGAATTATTATTTTTCTATATTTTTTGTTCTTTACATAAGGTAAATAAATAAACATGGTTAAAAGTAATATTGAACTTATGCTATTTCCAGATTCAAACCACCCCTTATACCCTATTTTTTCTTCTAAATATGTATTAGATGATGTACCTGTAAATATAGCAATAAATATTGAAGAAATATAAATTCCTGTAGCTATTATAATACTTTTTTGCAGTTTTTCAACATTATTTTGTTTAAATATATAAGTATATAGAAATAAATTTAAAATCATAAATGAATAATTTACAAGATATTGCATTTCGTGAAGCTCATTACTATAACTAAATTCTGTTTTAACCTTTGTAAATAAAAACAGATGTATAGCTGCATAAATTGCATAAACAAGACCAGCCATAAATATATGTAATTTAAATTTTTTATCTTTTTTAAAAAATAAATATAATATAATAATTGCTGGTATTAGCGGTCTTAATACAGTTGAAGGAGAAAAATTGGTATTAAATGCATTTCTAAACAAAAAACTTACCATATCAAGTATTGGACACAATACAATAAATATACACAATATATCTTCTATTTTTATTTTTTTAATCATGAATTTTAAATTATTTTTTAGTTCTAATAATTTGTTCATTTTCTTAGCATTTTTCCTTTCTTTCTCTTAATCTAATCTTATTAAAATCTCTTTACAATTAATATATTTAGAAAAATAGAGATACCTGCGTTACAGTTCAGTAACAATATATCTAGAAGTCCGCGCCAGTGATTAGTTATAAAAATTTTGTAATGGCTCGGGGGAACCGTTCAATGATTTACAAAAGTTTGAAGAACTTTTGGCTAAATCATTAGAATGGGGAGAATGAAAAAATTTTTATAACTAATCACGATTAAGCAGGACAATGAATTTTTAAGTTACTGAACTGTAACACAACTGTAGTGCGAGTTATACCATCGAAAATATCACAGCATAAATTCCAAACATAGTTTTATTTATTGTTTTTAAATATAAATCTTTTAATGTCTTATTTTTCTTTAGCACCTCATTCTTTTTCCAATTAGGAAATGTTGTATTTACTTTTTCCCAAGTTTCAGTTAATAATTTATCTTTTAATTCTTCATTTGATATTTTTATTATTCTCAAAAAAGAGCTACAAAAAGCATATCTTACATATACATATTCCAACTGCTGTTTAAATTCTTCATATATATTTTTTTCTTTATAGAAATTAACTACATGTTCCAAAACATCAAATATTTCTCTTGTCCTTTCATTTTGTAAATTTGAAATAGAGCCTTCTCTTTGTATATAATGAATACATGCTTTTTTACAAAAAGAAACTTTTTCTATAAATGGTATTAATTTATATGTAAACTCCACATCTTCATATCTATAACCTTTTGGAAATTCAATATTTGATTTTTCTAAAATTTCTCTTTTTATTAATTTATTCCATGCAACAACTCTTATTTTTTCTAGCATTTCTTTTTTTCCATCGTAATATTTACCAACATCTATTTTCTTTTTATTTGGATACTCCCATATAAAGTCACATTCAACTAAGTCACTATCTTCTTTTTTAGCTAATTCATACATAATTTCATACATGTCTTTTTCTACATAATCATCTGAATCTAAAAAAGCAATATATTCGCCTTTTGCGTATTTCATTCCAAAGTTTCTTGCATCTGAAAGACCACCATTTTCTTTTTCTACATATACTATTTTATTAGGATATTGTTCTATAAATCTCTTAACAATGTCTATACTTCTATCTTTAGATCCATCATTTACTAATATTATCTCAATTTGATCTAGTGTCTGGTTTACTAATGTTTCTAAACATTTTTCTATATAACCTTCTACATTATAAAACGGCACTATTACACTTACCTTAGGCATTTAAAATCTCATTCCCTTCTCATTTGACTATTTAAAGTTACAAGTCAGCCAGATTTAGTTGTATAACCCTAAACCTACCTCATTTTTAAATAAAGTTTAATATTTAACTTTAAAATTATCTTTTTAAATAACTGTTTAATATTTCTAGCTTTTATATTTTTTGATATATTTCTTTGTTTTAATTGTTTGATATATTTATCTCTGTCTTCATTTTTTAAATCATACCATTTTAATATTATAACATTTGTATAATATATTATAGCATTTTCCTTCGTTTTTTTACTTAAATTCATTTTGTCAATTTCTTTTATAGCATTATCATAATGCCATAAAGTATCTTCTATTTTTTTTAGTGTTTTATTATAATCCTCATTTCTTGTAATGCTATTTTCAACTTGTATATAATTATACAAATAAAAAGGTGTTGATATAAAAGTTTTTGATTTCAAAATCAACAATGGCATTAAGCCATAATCTTCATGATATGTTCTTTGAAATTTAAAATTATTTTCTAAGAATAAATTTCTTTTTATTAAATAAATACATGGCGAATCAATTAATATATCTGTATAATATAATTTATTAAATGCCTCTTCTCCGCTACACTTTTCGAAAACGGGACCTTCATTTTTTTCTATAAATTGACCATTTTCTGCTTTTTTTTGTAGTTTAAATTTAATCATATCAATATTTTCATTAATATATGGCATCAATTTTTCAACCAGGTTGCTTTCTATATAATCATCTGAATCTACAAATAAGACATAATCCGCTTGCGCTTTTTCAATTCCAAAATTTCTTGTTGCCGCTACTCCTTCATTTTCTTTAGAGTAATATTTAATCAAATCTTTGTATTTTTCTTTATATTCATATATTATTTTTTCAGAATTATCTGTTGAACCATCATTAACTATAATTATTTCAATATCTTTTATTGTTTGATTTACTAAAGAATCTAAACATTTCTTTATTTCTTTTTCCGTATTATATACTGGAACTATAATACTAATTTTACTCAATTTTACTGTCCTTTCTTCCTTACTTTGTTATGGATTAGTCATAATTAATTTGAAGTCGTTTCATTTACTTTCACTTTAGTCAAGGATAATTTTTTCTAATTTTTCTATTATTGCATTATTATACTCTTCTGAATTAAAATAATTTTTTATTTGATATCCTTCTTTAATAAACAGTTTCATCTTTTCATAAATATCCTCAACTTCTTTTGTTGTTACATATCCATACTTTCCTTCTACTTCTTGATAATCAGATACTTTTGTGGTTATTATTGGTTTGTTTAATACAAAACATTCTAAAAAAAACACAGGATATCCTTCATAGTCTGATGTTGAAATTGCACAATCTGATATTTTAAAATAAGGATATGGATTTTTTTGCTTTCCTAAGAATATAATATCTTCCATCAAATTATAGTCATTTACCATATTTTTATATTTTAATGTGTCTTCACCATCTCCAATTAGTAATACTTTAAAATTAAAACCATCATCTTTTAGTTTTTTAGCTGCTTCTATAATTCTACTTATTTTCTTTTGCTTTTCATCATGCCTAGATACATTCAAAAAAGTGATTCTATTATCTTTCTTTAATTCAATTTTTTCATTAGACATTTTTAGTATTTTATCATTATCAATTATATTATTACATACTTTAGTTTTTTCTTTCATCTCTGGAAAAACCTTTATAAAACTTTCTTTTCCCTCATTTGAAACAAAAATAATATGCCTAAATTTATTATATCTTCTTTCTTCAAAAAAACTTTTCATCTTTTCTTCATTATTTTCAAACAATGTCAAATAGTCTGCATGTCCCCATAATGCCGTATTTTTTGAAGCAACTCTACTTACAAAAGACGATGGTAATGAATATGTTGCAAAACATGCTGAAAAATCAAATTTATTTTTATATTGTAATATGAATTTAATTCTTTTATATAAATTTACAATTTTTCTTTTTAAGATATTTGTGCTTTCATTTGGTGCATATTCAATAACCTTAATTTTATTATTTAACTCTTTTAGAAAAATTCCTTGTTTTTTTTCAAGTACAATTGTTATATCATATCCTTTTTCTTGCAATGTATTTGTTAATGTAATTAATGCTTTTTCTATTCCCCCTAAGTCTAAGGAATATGCAGCAAATAATAATTTTTTCAAATTAACCTCCAATTTGTATTATACTAATAATTTTATTTTTTACTTCTTCAATTGTCATATTGCTTGAATCTATATATATAGCATCTTCTGCTTTCTTTAGTGGTGCTATTTCTCTGCTAGAATCTCTTTTATCCCTATCTATTATATTTTTTAAAACTTCTTCATACGATGTTTCTATTCCTTTCTCTTCATTTTGCTTTACCCTTCTTTTAGCTCTTTCTTCTGGAGTAGCATCTAAATATATTTTTACATCCGCATTAGGAAACACTACTGTTCCAATATCTCTTCCTTCCATAATAACTTTTTTTCCTTTTGCTATGTTTCTTTGAATCTCTAACAGTTTATCTCTTACAACTTTCAATACAGAAATTGGAGAAACTAAATTATTTACATCATTTTCTCTAATTCTTTTAGTTACTTCTTCTCCATTTAAAAATATTTTTCCATCTTCTCGCATCTCTATATTTATTTTTTTCAATATTTCCTCTATCTTATCTTCTTCTTCGATTTTTATATTTTCTTGAATCATATTTAAAGCAACACATCTAAAAGTTGCTCCTGTATCTATATATACTAACCCTAATTCTTCTCCAACAAGTTTTGTTATAGTTCCTTTACCACTACCTGCTGGTCCATCTATTGCAACAACAAATGACATAATAAAACTCCCTTTCTCTCTGAAATTTGCCAATTATCTTTCAAACTTTCTCTGGCACATAAATATTCTTAGCAACCACTTCCAATTCCACAACATTCATTGCAGTAAGCTTTTCTATTTCTTTTTTCGATTTTTCCTTAAAAGATTTTAAGCCGTCTACAACATTATATCCATACACAATTGTTACTTCCATATACAAATTTACGCCATCACCATAATTTTCAACTCTTGTTTTTACTATTTTATAAATTGCTGGTGTTTGAGCTGCTAAATATTCTAATATTTGTCTAAATACTTGATCTGAAATTGTAAAATTCCCCATATAACTAAATGTTGGACGTATAATAGATTTTTCTGATATGTATGGTTTTTGACCTTTTCCTTTTGATTTAAAAATTTGTAAAGGGTCTAATAAATACCCTGAAAAATCTTTTTTTATTTCAAAAGTTGGCACAGGTATTACATGCTTTCCCTCTGTTACCCTTATTCTTCTTGCTGTTTCCATTTCTTGAGGTGTTGCAACATCTGTTATATATACTGTTTCTGATATTTCTGGTAATCCCAAATTTGCAGCAATCTTTTGAACCATTCCATCAGATGTACCTAAAATTAAAATACTTTGTGGTTTATACTTTTTAAAGGCCTTAATTATTTCCTCTTTTTCATTATCATCATAAAAAAGTGCATGCTTTACAGTAGCCACCTTTGTTGGTGCTTTTTTAGCAGATGACCCTGCAATAACTTCATTATCTTTTATTAATAATCCATCATCAATAATAAAATGCGTATCTTTTTCTCCTGCAACCATTTGAGCTCTGTAACTCTTGCCAGTTCCAGAAGGTCCTACAAAAGCATATACTTTAATTTTATTTGCAAATGGTAAAATATCTTTAATGTCTTTTAATAACACTTTTTTATTCGCCTCCTTTTAAAAAAAACTTTCTTATTCAAAACCTAATATATAAATAATTTATGAAATGATCAAATCTGTGCATTAAACCGAGGGGTACTGGTCAGCCATGAATAATTAGAAGTCCGCGCGAGTGATTAGTTATAAAAAATTTTGTAATGGCTCGGGGGGACCGTTCAATGATTTACAAAAGTTCGGAGAACTTTTGGCTAAATCATTAGAATGGGGAGAATGAAAAAAATTTTTATAACTAATCACGGTTAAGCAGGACAACGGAATTATAAGGCTGACTAGTAACAACCGAGGAATAATATAAATTATTTATATATTAGGTTTTTAATACAAATTATTTTTCAAATTTCAAATTAAATTCTTTCTTCGTAATTGCCCACACGCAGCATCAATATCTGAACCTAATTCTCTTCTTATTGTTGCAACAATTCCATGTTCATTTAAATAATCTCTAAACTTCATAATATTCTCATTTGAGCTTTTATCAAACTGCCCATTTTCTATTTTATTAATAGGTATTAAATTAACATGGCAAAGCATTCCACGTAGCAATTTTACTAATTGCTTTGCATCTTCTAAGTTATCATTATTATCTTTGGCTAATGCATATTCAAATGATATTCTACGGTGTGTTTTTTCTATATAATCTTTACATGCTTGCAAAAGTTCTTCTATTGGATATGTATTATTAACTGGCATCATACTACTTCTTTTTTGATTGTCTGTAGCATGTAATGAAATAGAAAGTGTACATTGAATATTTTCTTCTGCTAGCTTATAAATTTTAGGTACTAAACCACTTGTCGATACACTAATATGTCGAGCGCCTATATTTAGTCCTTTAGGATTATTTATAATTCTTATTGCATTTACAACATTATCATAATTATCTAATGGTTCTCCTATCCCCATAAACACTACATTAGATATTTTTTCACCTGTATCTTGTTCTACTGCTATAATTTGCTCTACAATTTCCCCACTTGTTAGACTTCTAATAAAATTTATCCCTGTTGATGCACAAAATTTGCATCCCATTTTACAACCAATTTGAGAAGATACACAAATACTATTTCCATGATGATATCTCATTAACACTGTTTCAATTGCATTTCCATCTAAAACATCAAATAAGTATTTAATTGTTCCATCTTTTGATTCTTGTTTTTTTAAAATATTAAAATTACATATTGTATAATTTTCTTTTAATTTCTCTCTCAATTCTTTTGATAAATTTGTCATTTCATCAAAAGATTTTACCTTTTCATCATATAGCCATTTCATTATTTGTTCTGCTCTAAACGGTTTTTCACCTATATTTTTCAATTCTTCTCTTAACTCTTCTATGTCATAATCTTTTATATTTTTCACTCTAAATTCACTTCCTTATAAATGGAATTTTCTAATTATTTCTTCTTTTACATCTTTTGAGCATAACACAAGACTAAGTAAAAAGTTTATAACACATATAATACACGCAAATATACTCAAAGTTTTATTATGAACTACATTTTCTACTATCAATACAATTGGCGCCATACTCAAAAATACTATTATTAATTGGTATATAGCATATTTTAAGTATTTTTTATAACTTACAATTGTTAATATTAACATTGTAATATTGGCAATAATAATCATAATAGGTATTGCAATATCTGTAGACCATCCTTTAAAACCTGTTTTGTAATCTATATATAGTGTTAACATAGATAATGCAATTGCTTGAAGTAATACATGTGCAGCAATATTTGTATTTCTTTTTATAGAATAAATTACAGTTACCCAGGCATATATAATTCCACAATTACAAAGTGCTGCCCATCTAATTTTGGGTGTTACAAGCCTATTTATTATTACTAAACCTATACCTATTATTATAGATATTAAAGTTAAAATTTTTACAATTCTATCACTTTTCTTACTATTCAATTTCTGAGGATATATCATCTAAAACACCATTACTTTCTATTTCTACTTTTATTCCTTTATTTGTCAAAAATTTATAAAATCTTCTTTCAATACAATTACTATGTAAAATTGATGTAAATGTAAATGCCATTTTATTTTCAAAAGTACAGCTTGAGCATTTTATTTTTTCCACTGGTTCTGGTGCAATAAGCATTAGAAAATAATTAATATAATCTTTATACTTTCCAATAATTCCTATTCTACCTATATTTGAATATGTTATTGTAGTATATTTTCTAATTTCAATATAGCCTAATCGTACAACAGCTTTTTTTATAAATAGCGGAATTGCTCTTATAAAAACATTGTTTCCCAACTTAACATTTGCTGACATTGTTTTTAGAATTTCTTCTTCATTTAGTTTTTCTTTAAAATCTTTTTTTACAAATTCTATAATTTTATCAAAAGTATTCAAATTTTGCATTTGCGCTTCAACAGTAATATACGAGAAGAAATTTGACATTGTTTTTGATTGAAAATATTTTTTTAAGTTTACAGGTATACATACTTTTATTGGCTTTTTAGACTTATTTTTTTGCTTATTATAATTTTCTTCATAAATAGCATATATCAAAACTGCTGTAAGATATTGTGTTATTGTTGTATCATATTTTTTGCTTTCTTTTTTTAAACTCTCTAAATCTATTATTTCATGTATAGCACTTACAGCACCCAATTTCATCTTTTTTCCTTTTAATACGTACGCTTTTTTAGTAGATGCATTTGACTTGGCTTTTTTATCATAATTTTTTATATAACTATCTTCTGTGTCATATTCTATTTTTCTTATTTGCCTTTCTTCATCATTTAAAATTTCCGGATACATCAGTTCTAAATATGTATATATAATCTCTCTAAAAAATGTTGTTCCACTATTTCCATCTGTTAAAGAATGGAAAATATCTATATTTATTTTATTTTCAAAATATGTAACCTTAAATAAATAATTATTATTTTTCCTTGGTTCAATATATTTGCATGGGTAATCCTCTTCTTCTGTAACTATAGGAAGTTTAGGATTATGCTCTAAATAATACCAGAAAAAACCTGGCTTCATTCTCACTTGAAAAGATTGATATTTCTCCAAAGTTTGATTTACTGCTTCTTGCAATATATTAGGTTCTATTTTTTCATTTAATACTGCTGATAATCTGAAAACTGTACTATACTTTTTTCCTGCAGAAATAGGAAAAATTTTTGCAGAATTATCTAACTTTCTCCAGTAAAGCTTGTTATCTTTTTTCATTTTTAATCACATTCCTTTCTCAAGGCACAAATCCGGTTGGAAAAGAATTAAATTTTGACAAGGCATATTATATCCTTATATCCATTTTCTATTAAATCTTCACTACTATTTTTTTCTATCATCCATATATGAGCAGCTTTTTCATATTCTTTTATTTGGATATCTACTCCAACACTTTTTGCTTTTTGCTTTAATATGTGAACATCTGGATTTAAAATATCATAAGTTCCTGTTAAAATTGTAATATTATTTAATTTGGATAAGTTTCCTTCAATCGGATTAACTAAATAGCTATTTATTCCGTCTTCTCCAGCATATGCAATTCCTGCAAGCTTTAATTTTTCTTTATTTAATTGCTTATCATTTTTTTGTACCTCATCAATTTTCGGGTTATTTAATCTTACATCTAGCCATGGTGAAATTAAAATTGTTTTATATGGCAATGGTAAAAATTCTTCAGATATTCTTTCTTCTAAAGCAAGACCTAAGCCCCCACCTGCAGAATCTCCCATGAGTATCAAATTATTAGTGTCTACTTTATCTATTATTTCTTTGTATAATGGAACTACCATTTGAAATACATCTTTATAATTATATTTAGGTGTTAATGGATAATCTGGTAAAATTACAGTTGCACCTGTATCATTTACTATATTTTCCAGAAAGTCCCAATGCTGTTTTGTCGCTTCTGCTACATAAGCACCACCATGAAAATATAATATTACCTGATTATTTTCATTTTCTTTTATATTTTTAGGTTTTATAATAAATATCTTTCTTCCCATGAATTGTTTTGTTTCTATTTCAATTTTTCGCTCATCTTTTTTTGGTATTTGTGTTTCTATATCTGCTATAAGGAAGTATGCTGATATTGTTAATGCTATTAATATTATTACAAGTATTACTCTTGAAAACCATTTTAATATTTTTACTTTCATTTTTAATCATATTCCTTTTTTTATTGCCTACATTTTACTATAAAAATAATAAAAAGGCAAGACGTAAATCTTGCCTTTTGTTATTCGTATATTTGTAGGTTGTTACTGGTCAGCCATTTATAACTAATCACGGTTAAGCAGGACAATGAAATTTTAAGGCTGACTAGTGACAATTATTCTCCTATTATTTCAGAATAAATATTATCTACAACTGCTACTATACTATATTTTTTTAAATTATCTACATTTTTTATTTCTTCATATTCACAATATCTTTTAATTTGCTCTCTAGCTTCTTTTTGTCTTTCTTTTAATTTGTCTGCTTCATCTTTCTTTAAATATTTAAATTCTATCATTATTGAATAATATCCTTTGCCTTGTTGTCTTGGTATTAGTAATAAATCTGGATATTCTCTTTCAACTTCATATTCTGATTTTATCCAATATGCATTTTTTAAATTCATTACTATTGAATAAAATAGCACTTTTACATATTTCTCATCAAATTTTTGGTAATCTCTATTTGATAAATTTTTTAAATATTCTTTTAACACTTCTATTACTTTATCTATTTTTCCTTCAAAAGCCAATTCTTGTGCCATTATACTATAATTTATTCTGTCTATTCTAAATTCTATATTCTTTTCTACACTTTCTAGAAAATACTCTGCATATAATTCTTTCATTACTTTATTTGGAATTTTTAATTCCGGTGTTCCTAATACTTCGTTTGATATTGTTAAATATCCTAAATAGAATAACATTGATATTAATTCTTGGTCTCCAAATTCTATTTCTGGATTAAATTTATCTATTATAGGCATTACTATTCCTTTTCCTAAAATTGTTTGTTCAATTATGTTCTTTGATTGCTCTCCTTGACATATTTGTAGCATTTTTGATAGTTTAGCATAATCACTTGCTATATTTACATCTATTAAACTTTCTGGAAGCCTACCTATTCCTATATAATCTGATAATAAATATAAGCACATATTAGCATTATACATATGTATTTTACTTCCGATTGAAAACTTATATCCATCATAGTTTTCTTGCATTGTTGGTAATAGCTTATCTTGTTCCTCTTTTGAAATTTCTTGTTCATCCATTAGTTCTATAACTTCATCTTTTGTAAATCCTGCCATTTCGTTAAATCTTTGATCTCTTGTTATGTCTTTCGATATATTAAATCCAGATGTTAAGCTATCTAATGTTATTGGTGCTACTCCTGTTATAAATATTCTATTTACTACTGTTTCTGTTCCTTTTTTTAGAATTTCATACCATTTACGTACTTTACCATTTTTTGATACTAAATTTTTAAATTGCTCTGTATGAAAACTTAATAGTTCATTTGCGAAATGGTCATATTCATCTATTATTACATATATTTTTTGATTTGGTTTTTGAAGTGAAAATGCCGTAAATATACTATTTAATATCTCTTCTGCTTCTTGTGATTCATTTATATAAAAATCAATATTATATTTTCCTACAAAATATTTTATAGATTCTATTACAGTTGCCTTAAATCCACCTATTGTTTTTTCTAATGAATTTGTATCTATCCCTGAAAAATTGAATTTCAATATGTGATAACTATTTTTTTGTTCTGTTGGATTTTTACCTATATACGTATCTTTAAAAAGTTTATCAAATTTTTCCGTCTTTAATATATCATAATAATTTTCAAGAACGCTTGTAAATAATGTTTTTCCAAATTTTCGTGGTCTTAAAAACATTATTCTTTTATCATCTAAGCTTTCTAGTTTTTCTATATATTTAGTTTTATCTACATAGTAATACCCTTCTTCTACTAACTCTTCATAATTACTTATTCCTTTTGGCAATCTCTTCATTTTTACCATCATTCCTCTCTAAAATGAATAAATCTAGATAAAAAAAAATAAAATTTTAACGATGCTATATTTAAAAATGCTTGGTCTCTTTTATTTATTGCCTATATTCTACTATAAAAAAAATAAAAAGGCAAGACGTAAATCTTGCCTTTTGTTATTCTAATATTTGAGGTAGAAAATCAGATTTTAGGCATACTATCGGACAAATACCCCAATTTGAAGAAACAGGATAATTTCCTCCCGAAGTTAATCGTCCATAACAATCTAACGCACCACTCTTACACCTACACAATGAATTATTTTCTCCCGCATTGGGTGACGCAAACCACATAAAAAACAAATTTCCCGTGTATTCTCCTGGTCCATACATTCTATTATACCCCATATTATCAACTGTTTTCCAGTTTGTCGAATTACCCGGAGCATAGATACCTTCGACTAATTCTCCTCCGATTGTATAAATGTATCCTCTTCCTCCTTGCCAATTCCAGCTACCATTACTATACTGCTCATTACTATAATCAATATATATTGCTTCTAGCTTTTCTCCATTATTATTATTAACTGTATGAGTAACTTGATTATATGATTCTAGAAACATTTCTATACTTGGTGTTGCAATTGCATACTCAGCAAGTATATATCTTAAAGATAAATTTTCTATTTTTTTACCAAAAATACTGTGCAACGCTTAAGGCAAAATCCTTTTTATATAATAAGGAAGTCATCCTTTCCTATTGTATAAAAATTATATATTAACTTGAAGCAATGCAAAATTAGCTGTGAATTGTAACAAAATTTTTATCCAAATAATCCTCTCTTTTTTACAGGTGGTTGTTCATTCATAGTTTTTGCAAGTTGCATTAATAAATCTCTTTGCTCTTTTGTCAATCTCTTTGGCGTTTGAACAATTACTGTAAATATAAAATCCCCTACATTACTTGAATTTATTGATTTAAATCCTTTATTTCTTATAGTAAATTTTGCTCCTGTTTGAGTTCCTTCTGGTATTTTATATTTCTCTTTCGTTCCATCTACCATTGGTATTTCTAACTCTGCACCTAATGTAGCTTGAGTAATTGTAATTGGAATTTCACACATAACTTGATTTCCTTTTCTTGTATAAATACTATGTCTTTTTATTCTTACTGTTATGTATAAATCTCCTCTTGGACCACCTTTTTCTCCACTTTCACCTTCGCTTCTTAATACTACTGTTTGATTATCATCAATTCCAGCAGGTATTTTCACTTTTATTTTTGGCTGTTTTCTAATCTTTCCTGAGCCATGACATTTTTCGCATGGTTCTTTTATAACTTCTCCTGTTCCATGGCATGTTGTACATGTTCTTCTTGTTTGCATTTGCCCTAAAATAGTATTTTGAACAGCAGTTACTTGACCAGTTCCATTACAAGTTGGACATTTTGTTACAGATGTTCCAGGTTTAGCACCATTTCCATGGCAGGCATCACAAGTTTCATTTCTAGTAACTATAATTTCTTTTTCTACTCCTAAAAATGCTTGTTCAAATGTTATATCCATAGAAAAATTTAAATCTGCACCTTTTCTAGGTCCTGTCTGTTTTCTACTAGAACTTCTACTACCAAATCCACCACCAAAAAATGATGAGAATATATCTCCTAAGTCACCAAAATCATCAAAATCAGATGTTGAATATGAATAATATCCACCACCTCCAAATGGTCCTCCTGCTCCACCAAATCCTTGTGGACCGTCATGTCCAAATTGGTCATACATTTTTCTTTTTTGTGGATCAGATAAATTTTCATAAGCTTCATTTACTTCCTTAAATTTAGCTTCTGCTTCTGCTTTATTATCTGGATTAGCATCTGGATGATATTTCTTTGCTAGTTTACGATAAGCTTTTTTTAATTCATCATCTGTTGCATTTTTATTAACTCCCAATACTTCATAATAATCTCTTTTTGTAGCCATTTTTAGTCTATGCTATATTCCTATTAACATAGTTTCCTCCCTTCCTTATCATCTTTTAGTTATTATTTACTTTTAAAAATTCAGGCGGAATAATTTAATATCATCCCGCCAAATTATTTAATATTCTCTTTGGTCATCTGTTAATTTTGGGTTCTTCTCTTTTCTTTGATGTTCTTCACAATCAACTTTAATGTAATTAAATCTTATTCTTTCTTCGCCCTCATATAAAGCATACTCTTGCATTTTAAGTAAATAACCATCTAAAACTACTCCTAAAGTTTTATAATTATTCCTTATTAATAATAGACTAATTTCCAATCCATCCCTAGGAGTTAACCCTTCTAGATTATCGTCAGTTTCTTCATTTAATTTTATAACATAAGATTTAATTTTCCTCTTAGTCATGCCACAAATTAATTTTTTAAAAACATTTTCTAAATTTAAATCAGGATATCTATTCATTAGTTTATTAATATCTTCCATTGAAAGTATACTTTCGGCATTCTGTTCATAACTTCTTAATCTTTCCACAAATTCAGGATGACCATATTTTCCCATAACAACTTTCCAACTTTCCTACTACATTTTTTATACATATATTAGTTCATTTACTTTAAAGTGCTTCATTTTATTTATTGTCATC
The DNA here is from genome assembly GCA_946409935.1 of uncultured Clostridium sp. Classification (GTDB taxonomy): domain Bacteria; phylum Bacillota; class Clostridia; order TANB77; family CAG-508; genus CAG-269. The sequence goes on from CAMJYG010000026.1 coordinate 17,467, forward strand.
TTCTACTTTATAATCTGCATCATATACATTTCCATTATCTCCATTTGCATTTGCTTCAGCATCTGCTCCTGTTGCAGCATTTGGATCTACTCCTGCATTTGGATTTGCATTTTTATATAATTGTTCTGACATTTCATAAAATACTTTTGTTAATTTTTCTGTAGCTTCTTTTATAGTTTCTGTATTGTTTGTTTCAAGTGCTTTTTTAGTGTTTTCTATTTCTGTTTCTATTTTTGATTTTTCTTCTCCACTAATTTTATCTCCTAAATCAGATAGTGTTTTTTCACTATTATAAATTAAGCTTTCTGCATTATTTTTAACTTCAATTTCTTCTTTTTTCTTTTTATCTTCTTCAGCATGTGCTTCTGCATCTTTTACAGCTCTATCTATATCTTCATCTGTTAAATTTGTTGAAGCTGTAATAGATACATTTTGGCTATTACCAGTTGCCATATCTTTTGCAGATACATGTACTATACCATTTGCATCTATATCAAATGTAACTTCTATTTGTGGTACGCCTCTTGGTGCTGCTGGAATTCCTGTTAGTTGAAATCTTCCAAGAGTTTTATTATATGCTGCCATTTCTCTTTCCCCTTGTAAAACATGTACCTCTACTGATGTTTGACCATCTGCTGCTGTTGAGAATATTTGTGATTTTTTAGTTGGTATTGTTGTATTTCTTTCAATTAATTTTGTAAATACTCCACCATATGTTTCAATTCCAAGTGATAATGGCGTTACATCTAATAATACTAAATCTTTAACATCTCCAGATAATACTCCACCTTGAATAGCTGCACCAATCGCAACACATTCATCTGGGTTAATACCTTTATCTGCTTCTTTTCCTGTTATTCTTTTAACAGCTTCTTGTACAGCTGGAACTCTTGTAGAACCACCAACTAATAATACTTTATGAATATCATTTGGTGTTAATCCTGCATCTTTTAAAGCTTGGTTAACTGGCCCAGCAGTTGCTTCTACTAAATCATGAATTAATTCTTCAAATTTAGCTCTTGTTAATGTAATATCTAGGTGTTTTGGTCCTGTGCTATCAGCTGTAATAAATGGTAAATTAATTTGTGTTTGTTGTACACCAGATAATTCTATTTTTGCTTTTTCTGCTGCTTCTTTTAATCTTTGCATTGCCATTTTATCTGTTTTTAAATCTATTCCACTTGATTTTTTAAATTCACTAACTAGATAATCTATAATAGCTTGGTCAAAGTCATCTCCACCTAAATGTGTATTACCATTTGTAGATAGAACTTCAAACACTCCATCACCTATATCTAGTATAGAAACATCAAATGTTCCTCCACCTAAATCGTAAATCATAATTTTTTGATCTTGCTCTTTATCCATTCCATATGCTAAAGAAGCTGCTGTTGGTTCATTTATAATTCTTAATACTTCTAGTCCTGCAATTTTACCAGCATCTTTTGTTGCTTGTCTTTGGCTATCGTTAAAATATGCTGGTACTGTAATAACTGCTTGTGTTACTTTTTGTCCTAAATAATTTTCAGCATCTGCTTTTAATTTTTGTAATATCATTGCAGAAATTTCTTGTGGTGTAAATTTATCACCTTCTATATCAACTTTATCTGCTGTTCCCATTTTTCTTTTTATTGATATAACTGTATTATCTGGATTTGTAACAGCTTGACGTTTTGCTATTTGTCCTACTAATCTTTCTCCATTTTTAGAAAATGCAACTACAGATGGAGTTGTTCTATTACCTTCTGCATTTGGTATTACAACTGGTTCTCCTCCTTCCATAACTGCTACACATGAATTTGTTGTTCCTAAGTCAATTCCTATAATTTTTCCCATAATTTTTTACTTCCTTTCTCGAGGTTTAACCTCTTTTATATATTTTTAAAATTAAAAACAAAATAATATAATTTTTCTAAAACAAATTAGAATTAGTATGATGCTTATTATAATTTGTTTTACATATTTTTTAAAATTGATGAAAAGTGATGAGATGTGCATTTTGATGAAATTAGGCAAACTGAAGGCGTACGTTGGTACGTCGAAGTTTGAATCATTTCATCAAAATGTGCAGATTGTTGCTTTTCATCAATTTTAGTTTGCCACAACAACCATTGAATGCCTAATAACTCTCGTACCAATTTTGTAACCTTTTCTATATTCTTGTGCTATTTCTTTTTCACCTAAATTTTCATCTTGAATACTGCTTACAGCTTCATGTAATTCAGGATCAAAAGTTTCACCAATTGTTTTAATTTCTTCAATTCCCTTTGATTTTAATACATCCTTTAATTGTTTTAGTACAAGTTCAACTCCTTGCTTGTAATTTGCATCTTTTGTTTCAACTTTAGCTGCATTTTCTAAATTATCAACAACTGGAAGTATTACTTCTACGATATCTGAAAGTATAGAATTATATAAACTTTCTCTTTCTTTAGAGCTTCTTTTTTTGAAATTTTCGAACTCAGCAAGTATTCTTTTATATCTATCTTCTAATTCATCATAATCTTGCTTTGAAACCATTTCTTGTTCTTCATTTTCTTCTGGCTGTTGATCTTTTGATTCTTTTTCTATGATTTCTTCATCTTCTTTTTTCACTTTTTATATCCTTCCTTTCTAAGGCATAAATCTGGTTGCCTCTTTATATTTTATTTAATCTTTGTCTTCATTTAATTTTTTACTAATATATTTCATAACAGAAATTACTTTTGAATAATCCATTCTTTTTGGTCCTATTATTCCAATTGTCCCTAACTCTTTTCCATTTACCTTATGTTTAAAAGTAACTATACTAAAATCTTTTAATTCTTCTTTTTGATTTTCTTCGCCAATATAAACATTTATATCTTCGGCAAATCCAGAATTTAGCATATCTGATACTAATTCTTTTGTATCTAATACATTTATAAAATTTTTTGCAACTTGTAAACTATTAAATTCTGGTAAATCAAAAGATTTATTAGTACCTTCTAAATAGATTTTCTCTTCTTCTGCTAATACTCTTTTTATTTGCTCTATAATAGGTTTTATAACATTTACACTATATGTCATTTCATCATATAAATATTCTTCTAGTGGTCTATCTATTGTTTCTATGGGTTGATGTTTCAATTTATTATTAAACATATAATTCATTGTTTCAACTTGTTTTTCATTAATATCTTCATCAAATTTTATTATAGTTTCTTTTACTAGTCCAGAATCTGTTAATATAACAGCCATAATCATTCGGCTTCCTAGTAATACGAATTTAATTTCTTCTATTAATTGTTCTTCTGTCTTAGGTCCTATTGAAACTGTTGTGTAATGCGTTATTTCTGAAATTGTATTTGCTGTAATTTTTGTTAACTCTTCAATTTCATTTACTTTAGTTTCAAGCTTTGAGCTTATATATTTTATCTCTTCTATGCTAATATTGTCTTCTTTTAGAAGTTCATCTACATAATACCTATAACCTTTTTCAGACGGAACTCTACCGCTTGATGTATGAGTTTTATCTAAAAAACCGCTTTTTTCTAAATCTGCCATTTCATTTCTAATTGTTGCACTACTATAATCTAATCCATGATTTTTTGTTAATGCATTTGAACTAACTGGTTCTGCGGTGTTTATATATTCTTCTACAATAGCTTGTAAAACTTTCTTTTTCCTATCATCTAACAAATTGTTTCACCTTCTTTTAGCACTCCTTTATCGTGATTGCTAACTTTCTATATATTATACCCATTTTTAGCACTTGTCAATACTTTTTGCTAATTTTTTCAAAAATTCAAAAAATCTATCTTTTTTCTTTTTTGAACATCCGAGAATCTATAAATTCTACGTTTCCTTTTTGTTTTTCTAATAAATCTTTTTGCCTTAAGATATTTTTTAAATTTTTGGCTAAGCTTGGTGAACCATCAAAAAAATTCACATCTCCCAATACTTCTTTAATTTCTTTTTTAATTAAAGGATAATGTGTACAACCTAAAACAACATTTTTTATCTTTCCTTTATATATTTCCAAATTGTTCTTTAAATAATATCTTACTTGTTCTTTATCTCCATTTTCTATTTTTTCAGCTAGTCCTATACATGGTAAAAGGTATGTTTTACCATTATCGTATTTTTTATATAATATATTAAATTTTTCACTTTCAATTGTTCCTTTTGTAGCCATTACAAGTGTGGTTTCTTTATATGCATAATCATATATCATTTTATATGCTGGTTCGATTGCTATAATGGGTATTGAAGAATATTTTTTTCTTAGGTAATCTGCTGCCTTTGCACTTGCAGTATTACATGCTATTACTATTGCTTTACAATTATTATCTAATAGAAATTGCACAATATTATCACATATTTTTATAATTTCATCAGTATTTTTGTCACCATAAGGGTTATTTTTCGAGTCACTATAATAAATATAATCCTCTTCTGGTAATTCTTTTAATATCTCTTTTAGTACTGTTACTCCACCTATTCCCGAGTCAAAAACTCCTATTTTTCCATTTTTCATTTTTACTACCATTCCTTTTCAATTTTTATTTTTGTCCATTATACTTTAAATTTCTTTTTTACTCAAGAACAAATCGGAAAGTTAATAAACTTGTAGTATGTTATTTTAAACTATAAATTCTAATTAATAACAAATTATAAATAGTAAAACTTTCCGTAAATTTGTTCTGTGCGAATTTTTTTGCAAAAAAAATTCTGTGCAACGCATAGAGCGAAGCTCTTTTTATACAATAGGGAAGTATAACTTTCCTATTGTATAACAAATCGGAAAGTTAATAAAATTGTAGAAACAAAAATGTAACTTTTAGAATGCTTTTTTATATAATCCTAAAAGTTACATTTTTATTTATCTTATAAAATTAGTTAATATTACATCTTCATTTGCAGGTGTTTGTATACCATTATTTCTTCCTGCTTCCAAACACTTTAATAGCCATGCCATATTATTTCCTAAAGTTCTCATTGTTTGCATTCCTTCTTCATCTTTTAATACCTCTTCTGGCTTACTTCCATGTACCATATTCCAATATTGAGAAGAAACTATTGGCATATTATTAATTCCAAAGTATTTATTAATTTCGTCTAAAGCTGCTGTTGCCCCTCCTCTTCTACAACTAACAACCGCTGCTCCTAGTTTGTTAGAAAACATTGTTCTTCTTCCATAAAAAATTCTGTCCATAAACGAAGATAAAGCTCCAGACGACGCTGCAAAATGAACTGGACTTCCAAATACAAATCCATCAGTTTCTGGCACTTTAATTAAAAACTCGTTTACTTTATCTTCAATGAAACATTTTCCATTTTTTATACAACTCCCACAACCTATACAACCTGCAATTGGTTTTAACCCTAGCCAAAAGATTTCTGTTTCAATATCATTTCTATTTAAACTTTTTTCCACTTCTCTTAATGCTGTATATGTGCATCCTTTTTCATGAGAACTTCCATTTACCAATATTACTTTCATAAAAAAATCATTCCTTTCTTACCTTAATCTGATATAAAAGCCTTACATTTTTTATAAAATAGGAACATGATTCTTTCCCATTTTATAAAAAGATCTTCGCTCTATGCAATATAATATATATTATTATTCCAATCACTTTTTGACATATAATTTTATATTTTTATTAAATATTAGTTATAGTATAGACTTAGCAATTCTAATTATGAAATCTCATTTTTTTACATTCATTTAATACAAAGTCTTCTAAGTATTTTGAATTTTCTTCATAATTATTTCTTATTTTTTTTGCGTTTATAGGTATATTTCTTCTTTCCAAATCTACAATTCTATTTTTAATATTCAAATATTCAGCAACCTTTTCACCATATAATTCACTACTATAAAAATGCGTTACAGGAATATTTTTTATTAATTTAGATAAATATTCCATTTGTATTTTTACACTTTTTTCATCTAAGCCATATTCTTGTGGACTATTATATGCATAAATAATATGCAATTGGGGATATAATCTTTTTAGCCACTTTGCTCTTTCTTTAACATCAATTTTTATAATATCTGTATCATAAATTACAGCATATACTTCATCCATCTCTTTAATAGCAGTTTCAATTAAAAATTGATGTCCTTTATGTAATGGTGCAAATTTTCCTATTGTAAGCCCTATCTTTTTTTCCAAATGCATTATTTATCACTCCATTTTTTGTATTTTATTTTGGAATTTAATTTTTCATATATTGTTCTCATTTTTTCTTCATTAGTAACTTTTGTTGCATCATTTATATCAATCCATTTTATGCTACTTTTTTCATCTGGCTTTCTCACTTTTCTTATTTTTATTGTTAGTATATAAAAAAAGCTTATGAAATTCAACTAAAGTTTATTAAAACTCATTGAACGAATATGATATTTTAACAATAAGAAAGTAACTCTTCCTCATTGTACAAAAAAAAAGCCGTTTAAATCGACTTATATAGTGTTAAAAATGATATTCACTCTTGTTTTCTTCAGGCTCACTAGTATCAATGATTACATACAGTTAGACGAAAACACATTTTGGAGCAGGTAGTGGGAATCGAACCCACGTCATCAGCTTGGAAGGCTGAGGTTCTACCATTGAACTACACCTGCATTATTTCTCCTAACAGTTATAAATTATAATGTCATTCTTTATATTTGTCAATACTTTTTTAAAATTTTTTATTTTCATAGTTACTGTTCGGTTACTAGTCAGCCATATCAAATTATAAGTCTGCACAAGCGATTACTATATAAATATCTTGAGAATTAATCGAATGCGACTGGAATAACTTAAGAAATCTTAATAATTTCGAAAGGGAATCTCAAAGCTTGTCTTTGAGGGTGCTTTCGAAATTAATTAGATTTTTTTAGGGTTAAATGTAAGGTAGCCGAGATTATTCGAAAAATATTTATATAGTAATCACATTAAGCGAGACAACAGTATTTTAAGGCTGACTAGTAACATTGTGTAAACAGTAACACTAAACATTAAATTTAAATAAAACTATATCTCCATCTTGCATTATATATTCTTTTCCCTCTGCTCTAACTAAACCTTTTTCTTTTGCCAAGACCATAGAACCAGTATTAACTAAATCATTAAAAGAAATTACTTCAGCCTTTATAAATCCTCTTTCTATATCTGAATGAATTTTTCCTGCAGCTTGTGGAGCCTTAGTGCCTTTTTTAATTGTCCACGCTCTTACTTCTGGTTCTCCTGCAGTTAAAAATGACATCAAACCAAGTAAATCGTAGCTTTTTTTAATAACTTTATCTAATCCTGATTGTTCTAATCCTAATGCCTCTAGCATTTCTTTTTTATCATTTTCTTCTAATCCAGACAATTCTTCTTCGATTTTGACACATAATGGTATAACTTCAGCTTTTTCCTTACTAGCATATTCTTTTACTTTTTGGACCATTTCGTCATCTTCCATATTTTCAATTTGTTCTTCTGATATATTTGCTATATATAAAATTGGTTTTGTAGTCAGTAAAAACATATCTTTAACAAGTAATTGCTCGTCTTCATTAAAATCGATTGCTCTTGCTGAAATTCCATTTTCTAAACTTTCTTTTATTTTTTCTAGAACATCTATTTCATCTTGATATTTTTTATCTGCTTTTAAATTTTTTCTGGCTTTATCTAATCTTTTATTAACAGTTTCTATGTCTGCAAAAATTAATTCTAAATTTATTGTTTCTATATCTCTAATTGGGTCAACACTACCATCAACATGAACTACATTTGAATCATTAAAGCATCTAACTACTTCACAAATTGCATCTGTTTCACGTATATGTGACAAAAATTTATTTCCTAACCCTTCTCCTTTGCTTGCTCCTTTTACTAAACCAGCAATATCTACAAATTCAATCACAGCATGAGTTATTTTTTGTGGATTATACATCTGTGCTAATTTGTCCAATCTTTCGTCAGGAACTGGAACAACTCCAACATTAGGTTCAATTGTACAAAATGGATAATTTGCACATTCTGCTCCTGCTTTTGTTATACTATTAAACAAAGTACTTTTTCCTACATTTGGTAGACCAACAATTCCAAGTTTCATTTCAAATTTCATTCCTTTCTATTTTTTATTTTTAATTTCGTCTAATATTTTATTTTTAAATTCTATAAAACTAATAGCTCCTAAATCTCCTTCTTTATAAGAACGAACAGAAACTAAATTTCCATCTACCTCTTTTGGACCAACTACTAGCATATAAGGAACTTTTGCAAGCTCTGCTTCACGGATTTTGTATCCTGTTTTTTCATTTCTATCATCTACTTCTACTCTTATTCCATCTTTTAATAATTCTTCTTTTAATTTAAAACTATATTCATGTTGTTTATCTGTTATTGGTAATATTCTTACTTGCTTTGGAGATACCCATAAAGGCAAAACTCCTTTTGTTTCTTCAAGTAAGAAAGAAATAAACCTATCTGATGAACCTAAAATAGCTCTATGAATTACAACTGGTCTATGTTCATTTCCATCTTCTCCAATATATGTTAATTCAAATCTTTCAGGCAACGCAAAATCTAATTGACAAGTTGGTATTGTTACATCATGTCCAAGAGCTGTTTTTATTTGGATGTCGATTTTAGGTCCATAAAATGCCGCTTCTCCTTCTGCTTCATAAAAATCAATCTTTAATTCTTTTAAAATTTCTCTTAATTGTTCCTCTGCAGTTTCCCACATTTCGTCATTATCAATATATTTTTCTTTATTGGCTTTATCTCTTAAAGACAATCTAAATGCAAATCTATCTCTTTCGAATCCAAAATCTTTCATATAAACTTCAAATATTAAGTTTATAACTTTTCCAACTTCATCTTTTATTTGATCTGGTCTAACAAATAAATGAGCATCATTTTGACACATTTGACGTACTCTCTCTAATCCACAAACAGCACCACTATTTTCATATCTAAAATCATGTGCTAATTCTCCTATTTTTATTGGCAAATCTCTATATGAATGTAGTTCACTTTTATATATTAACATGTGATGAGGACAATTCATTGGTCTTAAAACTAGTTCTTCATTATCCATTTTCATAATTGGAAACATATCTTCTTTGTAATGATCCCAATGTCCACTTGTTTTATAAAGTTCTGTTGTTGCTATACTTGGAGTATAAACATGACTATATCCTAATTGTAATTCTTTATCTTGAATATATCTTTCTAATATTCTTCTAATTGTTGCTCCATCTGGCAAATACATTGGAAGTCCTGAGCCAACTAATTTATGTGTCATAAATAGTTTTAAATCTTTACCTATTTTTCTATGATCTCTTTGTTTAGCATCTTCCAATTTTTGCATATATTCTTCTAATTCACTTGCTTTTGGAAATGCAACAGCATAAATTCTTTGTAACATTTTATTCTTTTCGCTACCTCTCCAATATGCACCAGAAGATGATAAAATTTTTACAATTTTAACTTTTCCTGTACTTTCTAAATGAGGTCCTGCACACAAATCTGTAAAATCACCTTGTTTATAAAAACTAATTTCTTCTCCGTCTGGTAAATCATTTATTAACTCTTGCTTATATGGTTGCTCATTCATTAATTTTAGTGCTTCATTTTTAGGTAAAGTAAATCTTTCAATAGCTATATTTTCTTTTATTATTTTTTTCATTTCAGCTTCAATTTTTTCTTTATCTTCATCTGTAAAAGGCTTTTCTACATCAAAATCGTAATAAAAACCTTCATCAATAGCTGGTCCAATTGCAAATTTAGTATTAGGAAATAACCTTTGCACAGCTTGTGCCATAATATGAGAAGCTGTATGCCAATATGCCTTTTTTCCTTCTAAATCATCTTCTTTAAATGTATGTATAACTAAATTGCAATCTTCATTAATTGTAAATCTTAAATCTTTAACCTCTCCATTAATTTCTCCACAAGTTGCAACTCTAGCTAATCCTTCACTTATTTTTTTTGCAACGTCTAATATAGAAACACCTTTTTCAACTTCTATAATAGAGCCATCCTTTAATGTAATTTTAATCATAAAAAATTCCTCCCTGTTTACTCCATTAAGAAATTATTATATCAATTCAAAAGCACTCCTTAATGGATAAAATATAATATCCATAGGAGTGCTTAATTACACGGTTCCATCCTACTTTTAACTTAATTTAAGATTATAACGGTTCTTTTCCGTCTAGCTTATTCACTAGAAACTTTGAAGAGTTAGTTTTCAAATATGTTTTCTTAAATTGGCTTTCAGCCTAGTGACCAATTTTCTCTATAAGTAACCTTTATTTTACTTTTCTCTTACTCGTTTTTATCTATAGATACAATTCTAATACTTTTCATAAAAAAAGTCAATAGAAATATTTACTTTTAGATTTTATTGTTATATAATTGTTACAATTCATAGACACAATAACTTTATCATACTACAATAAATTACATATATTAAAGCTGTGAATTATAACATGTAATTATTAATTTTTTTATATTTTATCTGCTTCCATAGCTCAGTAGGTAGAGTGCAGCCTTGGTAAGGCTGAGGTCACGGGTTCGATTCCCGTTGGAAGCTCCATAATGCGTTTTCGTCGAACTGCTTGTAATTATTGATACAAGCAAGTTTTAAGAAAACAAAGTGAATATCATTTCACAATATATAAGTCGATTTAGTCGGCTTATTTTTTTGCTTTTATCCATAAAAATTGGAAATAAAAGTAAGAAATAGCCTCAAAATATTGAAAAAAGGAGGTTTTTGTGATATGATATCTACAGTTAAAAGAGAAATAGCAATAAGTAAAGAATTACATTCTAAGATTGAATGGGCTTAAGACTTATGGAAAACCCAAGTCCTATGCTTCGAAGAAATTTCAAGGAGGTGCTTTTGATGGAGCAAGAGTTAGCATATTTGTTTCACTTGGGTAGTGATAAAAACAAAAGTAAATTAGCCAAAAAATTTGCTAAAGAAAATGTATCTGGAACTACTTCTCTATCAAATAATGCTATTCAATCTGCAAAAGATTTATCAAAAGTGAATAAGCACAACTTAAGAGATTACGATAATTGTAGAGAATTAATTTTAACAATATATGGAACAAACGATATTGTAGAAGATGTGAAACAAGTATATTTAGATGAATTTGAAGAAGCTCGTATAGAATATAATAATAAACAAACTAAAAAGGATAGAATAATAAATAATTATTTCCAAACAGAAAAAATATAGTATTCCTTTAAATGAATTATTGTATATTTTAGGCATAACTAAACATGCTTATAATTTTATAAAAAGTAATAGAAGATATAGTGCTATTGTTAAAGATATGGATACATACTTAATTACTCAAATTTTATCAGAAACTATGGAAAAAGAAAGATATTATACTAAAGCTGAAATAAAACAGATTTGTGAAGCTAATAATATTTCATTACAAGACTTTTTTGATTATATTTTTGGAAAAGCAGTATATTTTGGACGCGATGACTATGAAAGATTATTAAATAATAAAGGGAAAATATGGATTGGTAATAGAAGTAAACTATCTAATGAATTTGTTAATAATCATTTAGAGCAAATTAGAGAAATTGCAAGGAAAGTAAGCAATTATATTTATTATAAATATAAAAGTGAAAAAAGAAAATTAGAAAAAGAAGATCTAGAACAAGATGCTTGTATATTAATACTTGAAACTTGTGGAGATTTAGAAAAAAATTTTACTGATGATGAACTTTCAAGAATGATTTATTTAAGAACTAGAATTAATATGTTAAAGCATATTGGTACAGAATCAAAAGTTGTAAGTATATCTGGATATTATAAAAAAGCTCAAGATAGAAGTACTAAAGGAAATGGTAAGAATATTGATTTAGTAATAAAAGATGAAAATGCTGATACTGAAAAAGATGCTTTAGGTAACTGTGAAAGTGAAATTGAAGAAAACTCTATTATAGGTTATTATATAGGTGGTTGAAAGAGAATGCTTATTTCTATTCGCATTCTCTTTCAATTATGGCGAATTTGCCATAATTAGATTTATTATCAAGATAATGTGACTAACTCAAATGCGACAACATTGTTGTCGCATTTGGAAAGTAAATATAAAATTTTCTGGTTATTTGCTAATACTATTAAAGTTATTAGATTTTTTAATAAAATCGTTTGCTTTTTGGGTAAAAATATGCTAATATATATATGAGTGGTGCTCAAGAAACTTTCGAAGCCTTGAGTCATTTTTTATACTATTTGGAGGTATAATGAAAGAATACAAGAATAATAAAGATCTTATAGATTATCTAATATCTAAAAATGTAATTATAAATGATAGAGAAAGAGCTTTAAAGAATATAGAAAAATATTCTTATTATTAAATTGTAAATGGATATAAAGCTGTTTTTAAAGAAGAAGATAATAATTATATAGAAAATACCTCATTTGAAGAAATATTTGCATTATATGAATTTGATAAAAATATAAAAGCAATATTCTTAAAGTATATTTTGGAAATAGAAGTTATAATAAAATCACTTATGTCAAATATTTTAGCAGAAAAATATGGTGTTGAAGATTATTTAAAAGTAGAAAATCTTGATGCAGAAGCTGATGAAGATTTGGTAAAAGATTTTATATCAAAAATAGAAAAAGAGATTGATGACAATTATATCAAGCATCCTGCTATTAAGCATTACAAGGATACTTATAATTTTGTTCCACCTTTTGTATTGACTAAAATTTTGACTTTTGATGCTATTAGTAGGTATTACAGTTTACTAAAACAAAGTGATAGACAAAAAATAAGTAAATACTTTAAATTATCGGATAAATTATTAAGACAAATTTTAATAAATTTAACTATTATTAAAAAAGGATTTATACGAACTTAAAGAAGCTTGCAAAAGCAAAAATAATACTTTTAATGTAAAAAATATGAAAATAGTTTTAGCAAAATTTTTCTTATCACTTATATCAAGAGTTAATGAAATAGAAGAATCATTAATCGCAAAAGGATATAGTAATGAATAGGAGTTGATAGTCTATGAAGAATAATTTTAAAGAAATAATACAACAAATATGCAATGAAAATGGTATAAAATATAAATTATTATCAAAAGATTGGATTATAATGCTAGAAAAAGATGGAAAAACAAGATATATTTGTGGATTTAAGTTTGACTTGAATGGGCATGGGATAGGTCTTATAGCAGATGATAAGTTTGCCTTATATGAAGTTTTAAAAGCAAAAGGAATTCCAATAATAGAACATAAAATTGTTTATAATAAAGATAATCACTGTGATTATGCTATAACTTGTAATACATATGAATATGTAAAAGATTATTTTCTTAAACAAAATCAAAATATTGTAATTAAACCAAATAACGGAAAGTGTGGATTTGATGTATTTAATATAACTGACATAAATGAAATAGATAAAGTTTTAGATAAATTATTTAATAATGAATATCTATTTGTCTAAGAATTATGAAATTTTGTTTTTTGATGTAAAATTATGTGACTGGAAAGTGAAAATGTCTTAAAAAATTTAAAAAACACTTGTTTTTTTATCAGAATTATGCTAATATATATATGAGCGGTATCCAAGAAACTTTCGAAGCCTTGGGTCATTTTTTATATAAGAGGTGAGTTCGGTTAATGAAAGAGTATATGACTAATAATGAATTAATTGATTATTTATCTTCAAAAGGTGTAATTATTGAAAATAAAGACAATGCTATACAAAAAATTGAAAGATATACATATTATTCAATAGTTAATACATATAAATTGATTTTCAAGGATAAAAATGGTAATTATATTGATAATGTAACATTTGATGAAATATATGCTTTGTTTGAATTTGATAAAAATCTAAAAAATATAATATTAAAAAACTGTTTAGAAATAGAAACCGTAATAAAATCAATTATGGCAAATCAAATTTCAAAAGTATATGGTGTAAAAGGATATTTGAAAACTTCTAATTGGGATAGTAGCATTGATAATGATATAAAAGAAAACTTATTTGAGAAAATTAATAATGAAATTCAAAAAGATTATAATACTCATACAGCTGTAACTCATTATATAGACAAATATGGATTTGTTCCACCATTTGTTTTAGTTAAGATTCTGACATTTGGTGTTGCAAGTAGTTATTATGGTTTACTTAGGCAAAGTGATAGACAGGCTATTGCAAAGTATTTTAAGATATCAGATAAGTTATTAAAACAAATATTAAAGAATTTAACAACAATAAGGAATGTAGCAGCTCATTCAGATAGATTATATAATTATACAAGTAAATTTTATCTTTCTTTTAAATTAATAGATAAAAACTATGTAAAATCTGATAATATAACTAATTTATATATGGTAATAAGATGTATGGAAAAATTATTAACTAAAGAACAATATGAGGATTTATATAATTCTATACTAAAAGAAGTAGAAGTATTGAACAAAAAACTAAAGTCTATAAATATATCTAAAGTTTTAAAAATAATGGGCTTTCCAATGAATAATGATTAGAAATATGAATATAATAATTATGAACTGTACTTAGAAAACTTTAGAAGCTCTAAGTCATTCAAATAACCTAGAGTCAATAAATGATTCTAGGTGTTTTTATTATTTTGTTTGTAAAATATTGATAATTATTAAAATTTATGTTAAAGTATAAACAATAAATCATTTACAAAATTGGAGAATCTTCTATAACTACCTAGAAAATTCTCCATTTTTTTTGTAACTTTTAAATTTACCTTATGTTATTCATATAATGTTTTCTTTCGGCCAGTTTATCTTGTACTCCACGAAGTGCTTCTCCAAATCTTTGGAAATGGACTA
>CAMJYG010000027.1 GCA_946409935.1 uncultured Clostridium sp.
TAACCATTTTCAATGGTTAGCTAAAATTTAGAGAATAAAAAGTGTTTAAGTTCCGTGGAGCATCAATAAAAGATTTAGGAAAAAAATGCTTTGCTATCAACAAGATTGAGGATATAGAAATAATAAAAAAAATTATTAGCTTATGAAAATTGAAATTTTCAGTTTTATGATTTATAATAAAAATCGTTAATATACAAATTGACGTGATTTCAACAATGGTAAAGAAGGGAATTATAAACTGAAGTGTTTGAAGGAGGAGTTATGGAAAAATCTTTTGAATATAAAAAAATAAAAGAAATAGATGATTTTTTATTTGAGGCTTATAAAAAAATTAATATGTATAAATATTTAACACCTAAGAATTTAATAGAAGAAAATAATAAATTTTTAGTAAGATTTAAAGCAGGTATAGAATATAATCCAATTTATGAATATGAGAAAAATATAGATTACAAAGAAAGTGAAATTGTTTTAAATAAAATATTTGAAATTAAAAAAGAATTTGACGAACTAAAATTTAAAAATGAATTATATATTTTATTAAAAAGAGAGATAAGAATGCTAGATGACTTGGAGTATATAACAAGAATATATAATAATATTGGTAAAAATGACGAAGAGATAGATTTGTGCTCTAGAAAAATTTATGGAGAACCTGATAATGAATTAATAAAAAGAGCAAAAGAAATCTTAGAAGAAGATTGTAAAGTAGAAGAAGAATGCAAGCATGATGCTAAAGAATGCAAAGCATTATTTGAAAATGTATTGAAAAAGATGAATATAAATTGGAAAATAAAAATAAATGAAGTTCAATCTTCTAAAATAAGTGTAATACCAGAACAAAAAGAAATTCAAATAAATGGAAAAGTGTTATTTTCAGAGAATGACTTAAGAAGACTAATTGTTCATGAAATTGGTACACATACTTCAAGAGCAGAAAACGGAAGCAAGCAACCTTATAAATTATTTTCTATAGAATGTGCAAATGTTTTATGTTCAGAAGAAGGGTTAGCAACAGTAAATGAAGAAAAATATAATGTGCTAGATAGAAGAACATTTAGATTATATGCTGGAAGAGTATTAGCAGTTAATGAGTGTATGCATAAATCATTTTATGAAGCTTTTAGACAACTATTAAATTATTTTAATTATGAAGAAGCTTTATCTATTATTTCAAGAGTAAAAAGAGGAACAACAATTACGAAAAATCCAAATGTTTTTGTAAAAGATTATATATACTTAGATGGATATTATAAAGTTAAAAACTTTTTAGAGAACTCTAAAGAAGATGTTTTATATACTGGAATAGTTGGAATAGATGAAGCAGATGAAATAAGCAAGCTTATAGATAAGAAAATGATAAAAAAGATGGAAATTCCAAATATAGAAGCAATATTAAAAGAATAAATTTATCAATAATAATTAGAATTTTGTGATTTTTGAACAAATACAAATAGAAAAAAGAAAGCAATCCGATTTTCTTAAAGATTTACGAGGAAAAAACTGTTACTTTTGGGACATTTTAAATGGTATCAAAAGTAACAGTTTAATATTTCATTTGTATATTGTATGTATATTGTTTGTATATTATAAAGTTGAGATAAGGAGATTTTAACAGATGTAATGAGAGTTTATAAAATAAAAGAAATGTTACTCCCTCTAACAAAAGTAACATTTCTGTAAGCTCTCTTCGATTTGACCAAATCGCTCTGTAATTATCTCTTTGAAAATTGTGGTGCTTTTCTTGCTTTTTTAAGACCATATTTCTTTCTTTCTTTCATACGAGAATCTCTAGTTAAGAATCCGTTTGTTTTTAAAGCTGGTCTATATTCAGAATTTGCTTCATTTAAAGCTCTAGCTATACCATGACGAATAGCTCCTGCTTGACCTGTGAATCCGCCACCTTTTACAGTACAAATAACATCATATTTTGAAGTAGTATTTGTAACTACTAAAGGTTGTTTAACAATAACTTTTAATGTTTCTAAGCCAAAGAATTCATCAATATCTTTTCCATTTATTGTGATTTTTCCTGTTCCTTCTACTAATCTTACTCTAGAAATAGAGCTTTTTCTTCTACCTGTACCACAGAAAACTATATTTTCTTTTTTTGCCATCTTATTTTACCTCCCATATTTCTGGTTTTTGTGCTTGATTTTCATGTTCGCTTCCAGCATAAACTCTTAATTTTTTAGCCATTTGTCTACCTAATGAATTATGTGGTAACATTCCTTTTATTGCTAAAGTCATAGCTTTTTCTGGATTTTTTTCAAGCATAACTTTTGCTGTAACTTCTTTCATTCCTCCAATATATCCTGAATGATGTCTGTAAACTTTTTGATTTAATTTGTTTCCTGTTAAAATAACATCTTTACAATTTAATATAATAACATGGTCACCTGTATCAATGTTTGGTGTATAAGTTGGTTTATGTTTTCCTCTTAATAATTTTGCAGCTTCTGTTGCAACTCTACCAAGTGGTTTGTTGGCTGCATCAATTATATACCATTTGCTTTCTACTTCTCCTTTTTTTGCACTATATGTAATATTATTCATGGTAATAATTACCCTCCTATTTCTTAATTAATTTTTATCTATATGAAAATTAAATTAAAACTACCGGGGAGAAGTTTTATTTAATTCATATGTACAATTTTTTGTTTTTTCTACAATAATAACGTGTATTTTTTTGTAGAAATAGAGCACTATGTTTTTCGTTTTTATAGCTTTTACATAATTGCGAAAATATTATATTATGAAAAAGTGGTTTTGTCAATAGATAGAGAGAATTTTCTATAAAAAATCGGAAATTATTGACAAAATTACCATTTTTGTATATACTTGGAACATAATTAATTATAAGTGAAAGGATTGTAAAAATGAAAAGTAAAAAAAGTATAAAAAGCATATTAATTATGGCTATTTTAGGAATATTTAGTTTGTTTTTTATAAATATGAGTTTTGCAGCAAATACTGCAAAAATAAATGTGGAAGTGGCTAATCTTCGAGAGGAAGCAAATGAAAATAGTAAAGTCTTAGAACAACTATCTTTAAATGAAAAAGTGGATATAATTGAGAAAAATGGAAATTGGTATAAAATAAAAGCAAGAGGAATTACAGGATTTGTTAGACAAGATTTAATAACATTAAATGAGGAGCAAACAGGTAACACGTCAGAAAATAATATATCCAATAGTCAAAACGACTCTGAAGCAAATAAAAATGAAAACACAGTTGATGAACAAACTGTGGAAACTTCATCAAATTCTTTAAATGTAAAGGATGATAATGAAATAAAATTAGGAAAACAAAAAATATCTGAAGATACAAAATTAAAAATTGTTCCAGCTATTAATGCAACAGATATTACAGAAGTAAAAAAAGGTGATGAAGTAGAAGTTACAGAAATAATTAATGGATGGGTTTGTATCGAAACGCAAACTGCAAAAGGTTGGATAAGAAAGGAAAAAATTCAAAAAGAAGATAATCAAAATGAAACTCAAAATCAAGAAGATGTAAAAAATGAACAACAGGATGAAAATACAGAGAATAAAGAAGAACAACAAACAGAAGAAGATTCACAGTCTAATAATCAAAAATCAAATACTGTTATAAAAACATTATATATTAACAGTTCAGCTGTTAATATGAGAAAAGAAGCAAGTACACAATCAGAGGTATTAAAAACATTAACACTTAATACATCTGTTGATGTTTATGAAGAAGCAAATGGTTGGAGTAGAGTTAAAGTAGATGGAAAAGAAGGATATATTTCATCATCACTATTATCAGCTACTCAAAGGGAAACTTCTAGAAGTGCTGAAGCTCCAAGAACAACAACTCCAACAGAAGAAATAGATAATGACGAACCATCAAATGTTTCTGAAACAAATAATTCAGAAGAACAACAAGTTGAAGAAACGAATTCAAGTACAGTAGAAAGCTCAAGTGGTTCATCTGTTGTAGATACAGCCATGAGTTTTATCGGAAGTAAATATGTGTATGGGGGAGCAAGTCCAAGTGGATTTGACTGCTCTGGATTTACTTCATACATATATAAACAATATGGAGTAAATCTTAATAGAACAGCAACAGGTCAATATCAAAATGGTGTAGCAGTAGATAGAGACAATTTACAAGCAGGTGATTTAATAATTTTTGGAAAATCAGAATCTTCAATTAGTCATGTTGGAATATATATGGGAGATGGAATGATTGTTCATGCAGCAAATCCATCTAGGGGTGTTACAACAGATACAATTGAATCTGGATATTATGATAGAAATTATGTGGGTGCAAGAAGAGTTATGTAATTGCTATAATTTTCATCTATACATTGAAGTATATATTTAAAAACTGAGAATTTATAATATAAAGTTTAAGACTAAGAAAGGATATATATGAAAAGACCTATTTTTAGTGCAATAATAGGATATATAATAGGTATAATATGGGGGCTATATTTTAAAATAAATATAGCCCTTTTTTATGTATGTATTATTGCAATCTATTTTTTATATAAGAGGAAATTCATTCTTTGGCATAGTATAAAAAGATTTTTAATCTATGCATTATGCAGATTTTTTTCTGAAAAAGAAAAACGTACAGAAAAAAATTATATTCCGAAAAAAAAATTTAAAATTATTTCATTTAAAAGGTATTTTAGGTATGCAAAGTTAATTATTAATCGAAAAGTAATCTTAGTAATTGCAATATTTTCTATTATTTCAAATTCGCTAATAGTTTTAAAAGAAATGGAGTATAAAAAGATATATAAGTTAGATGGAAATGTTGTGAATATAGTAGCAATTATTGAAAGCAATAAAATTGAAAAAGAAAATTCTGTTAAATATATGATAAAAATTATAAAGTGTGATAGTATTAATCTATTAGAAAATAAGAAAATGTATATTAATATAAAAAATATTAAGTATGCAAATCTACACTATGGAGATATTGTACAAATAACAGGAAAATATCTAAAGCCCGAAGAGCAGAGAAATTACGGAGGTTTTAATTATCAAAATTATTTAAAAACTAAAGAAATATATGGGATTATAAATTTTTCAAATATGAAAATTTTAGATAATAGAAAAGAAAATTTTTTAATGACAATAGCAAACGATATTTCTTTAGATATTAAAAATAAAATAGATAATATTTTAGATAAAAAATATGCAGAAATTTTAAAAGGGATATTATTAGGTGACAGTTCAAACATAGATGACAATATAAAGGATAATTTTAGAAACGCGAGCATGTCCCATATTTTAGCAATTTCTGGAATGCATATTAGTTATTTGATAATAGGAATTGATAAGTTATTAAACAAAATTATAGGAAAGAAAAGTCGAAAATATGTAATGATAATTTTTCTTGTTTTTTATTTGTTTATCGCAGGTTTCTCACCTTCAATTATTAGAGCTGTAATTATGAGCGTTTTAATAATTATATCAAATTTAGTATATAGAAAAAACGATTTTTGGACATCTATTGCAATTTCACTTTTTACAATTATTATATATAATCCATATTTAATTATGAATATTGGTTTTCAATTATCATATTTGGGTACTATAGGTATAATTGTTTTTAATAGATGTATTAAGAGTGTTTTAGATAATTTAAAAGTAAAAGAAAATAAATATAAAAATAAAATAAAAGAAGAGAGCAAGATAAAACATACAATTAAAGAGAAAATCAAAGAAATTCTATCAGTAAGTATATCAGCACAAATTACCATATTACCTATTATTGTTTATCATTCTAATATTTGTAGTCCATATTTTATTATTTCAAATTTTTTTATAAGTATTGTTATTGGTCCAATTATAATACTTGGATTCTTTTTTATTATTTTGTCATATATTTCTATAACATTAGCAAGTAAAATTTCAATATTTCTGAAAATAGGATTACAAATTCTTATTTTTATTTCCAATATTGGAAATTTACCATATTCTAAAATATTTGTTACAACGCCTAATTGGATTTGTATTGCTTTTTTTTACCTTTTCCTAATTATATTAAAATATATTTATTTTACATATAAGGATAATTTTATAACCAATACTCAAAAAAGAATAAAAAATTTGATAGAATTATTTAAATATAAATATAGACTAAATAGAAAAAAAGTTATTAAAATTTTTATTACAGTTGTAATTATGTTTTTTATTTTAGAACAAATTCCTAAAGATTTAAAAATATATTTTGTGGATGTTGGACAAGGGGATTGTACCTTTATAATTACACCTAAAAATAAAACTATTCTTATAGATGGTGGAGGAAGTGAATTTGGAAATTATGACGTTGGAGAAAATGTTTTGATTCCTTATATTTTAGATAGAGGTTATACCCAAATAGATTATATAATTATTAGTCATTTTGATAGTGACCATATAGGACGGAATATTAAGAGTAATGGAAGAATTAAAGGTTGGAAAAGTGGTAATTTGTAAGCAAATTGAAACTTCTGAAAATTATGAAAAATTTAAAAAGATAATAAATGAAAAACAAATTAATGTTTTAGAGATAAGTGATGGAAAGAAATTAAATATAGAAAAAGATTTGTATTTTGATGTTATATGGCCAGATAATTCAAACTTTATTTATGAAAATGTTTTAAATAATAACTCTATTGTTTTAAAACTTTATTATAATAAATTTTCAATATTATTTACAGGTGATATAGAGAAAATAGCTGAAAAGGCTATTTTACAAAAATATAGTGATAAATTACAAATGTTAAATTCTACGGTTTTAAAAGTGGCACATCATGGTTCTAAAACCTCAAGTATACAGGAATTTTTGAACAAAATAAAACCTCAAATTGCTCTTATTGGCGTAGGAGAAAACAATAAATTTGGACATCCAAATGATGATGTAATAAATAGATTGGAAAATTTACGGCACAAAAATATATAGAACAGATAAAATGGGGGAAATATCAATTGTTGTAAATAACAATGGGAGGATTAAAATAGAGAAATTTATAGTTTAAAATAACATTCTACATTTCCGATTTGTTCTAAATAGTGTATAAATATATGTTTTTTGTGAATAATAGTAAAAAATAAAGTTGAAAATTAAGAATGCCTTAGAGTTAAGTAAGAGAGGAATGAATTTTTTTATGAATAAAGTAGTATTAATTATGATTTCGATTATTGTTGTATTAGGAGCTACAATTGTAGGGGTAACAATGTTTAAACCAAAAACAAATGATATATCCAAAGAAATAGTGACCAAAGTAGCAGAAGAAGAAATTTTAGATGATTGTACAGATGAATATGTAGAATTAGAAAATGATAAGGTAATGCAAGCAAATTCGGGGGAAGAAAAAGTATCACCATATTGTTCATTTACAATAAAAACATATTATAAAAAATGTGGACATACAAAAAGTGAGTATTTAGAATTGCCAAAAGAATTAGTTAATTACACTAAAACACAAGTAAAAGAAAAATACAAAAACTATAAATTAAAAAAATTTGCAAGTAACGAAATTATTCTATATCACGAAAATGACGGTGAATGTGGAGAACATTATATTGTTAAAGAAAAAGATGGAAAGGTAGTAATTTATATAAAAAATGGTGATGAAGAAGAAATATTAGAGCAAACAGATATAGCTACAGACTATTTAACAGAAACAGATAAAGTTAATATGAAAAATGGTATAGAGGTTATAGGAAAGCAAAATTTAAATCAATTAATAGAAGATTTTGAATAATTGTAACTAATATTAAATTTAAATAAGATAAGACTATTGATAAAATCAGAGATATATGTTATTATAGATAAACGAAAGAAGAGGGAGAGTAATGATAGAAGTAATAGAAGATGCAATAATAGATAGTTTAAGATTATTACCATTTTTATTTATAACATATTTAATAATGGAATATATAGAACATAAGACCAAAGAAAAAACAAGAGATGCAATAAAAAAATCAGGAAAGTTTGGTCCTTTAATAGGAGGATTGCTTGGAATTTTTCCACAGTGTGGTTTTTCTGTCTCAGCAACTAATTTATATGCTGCAAGGGTTATTACATTAGGAACATTAATTGCTGTATATTTATCTACATCTGATGAAATGTTACCAATATTTTTATCACAAGATGTACCTGCGATAACTATTATAAAGATACTTGGAATAAAATTAGTAGTGGGTGTAATTTCAGGTTTTGTAATTGATTTAGTTTTAAGAAAAAGAAATCAATCACAAGAAGATGAAAAAATAGAAGATTTATGTGAAAAAGAACATTGCCATTGTGAACACGGAATATTTAAATCAGCAATAAAACATACTTTAGGAATATATATATATATTTTAATTATAACAATATTAATAAATATATGTATTTATTTTATAGGGGAAGAGAATATAGAGCAATTTTTGTTAAACAAACCAATTCTTGGGCCTGCGATTGCTGGTTTAATAGGTTTAATTCCAAACTGTGCTTCATCTGTAATAATTACCCAAATGTATTTAGAAAATGTTATTTCAGCTGCTACAATGATTTCTGGATTATTAGTAGGAGCAGGTGTAGGACTAGCAGTGTTATTTAAAACAAATAAAGGATTAAAAGAGAATATAAAAATTATTTCATTATTATATTGTATTGGTGTATTGTTTGGTGTAATAATAGAATTATTAGGAATAAATATATAGTTATTGCTGGTATGGAATTAGGGATTCATCGACCGTAGATAGTAATATATATAAACAAAAAATCCAACTTTTTATAGTTGGATTTTTTGTGATTTAATTATTTGAATTACTATTTGGATTTCCTCTTTTTAGGTTTACTATTACAGCATCCTGATTATCAAATAAATATTTTGAATCTGTTGTGTCTGTTTGAATAGGGTCGAATTCATTTCTTTCATCTACAAAATCTATATTTTTTAAATCGAATTTTTTTCTTGAAATCTCATCAGAATCTTCAGTTGCGGTTGTAACACCATCAGAAAATTTTCCAAAATCGTAATTTCTTATTTTTTGAGGTTCTTTATATTTTGACTCTAAGTATTGGAAATCTCCAGGTCCAACCATTGGCTTTCCATTTTCGCCACGAATTTTGTAAGCACATCTTTTTTGTGGTAATGTTTGAAGTTTTCCTTCTTTAAAGTTTTTAACAAATTCCCATTTAACACTTCCATATTTAGAATCATATTTCATTTTTTCCATATCCATACTATTAGAATAAGTCCATTCTCTATGAGTACCTAATTCATCTGACCACCAAGCAATTTCGTCATATTCTGCATTTCCTGTGAAAATTTTATTAGCACAGTTTGAAAGTATTGTTGAACGGAAGTTAGTTCTTTGTTCAGGTCCTTGTAATTGTGATAAACTTTGAACAGATATTGTAGTTGCAACTTTATATTTTCTAAACATTGTGAACATAGGCTCAGTTGCTTTACAAATAAAATCTGCAAATTCATCAATATATAAGAAGTAAGGTGTTCTACTATTTTCATTTCCAGGTCTTCTTAAAACTGCATTTTGCATAGAAAGTAAGAAAAATAATCCAAAAGCTTTATGTCCTGCAGCACCTAAATCTCCTCTTCTTGTACATAAGAAAATCATTCTTCCTTCTGCAAGTGCATCGTCAAAATTGATATTAGAATGTCTATTACATAAGATTGGCTTTATACCAGGGATTCTTAATAGATTTTCTAATTGCGTTATAGAAGGAAAAATATATTTTTCCATATTTTCTCTACCTGGTGCATTTTTATAAAAATTCTTTTTAAAATACGTAATTTGCATACTATATTTTTCTTTAAGTTCTTCATCGTGTGCCATTATTTCACACATTTTTTCAATTAGCTCAAAATTATTGAACATTTTTAATAAATCTTCCATATTTGGCAATGTACCTTCATGCATTTTTGGATACATTTCTTTTAATAAAATTGATACATTTTCAATTGCCTGAATTGATAAATCATCTCTATATGCTTCTTCAACATCAGTATTTGCTGTTAAATACATATTCTTTAAAATTGAAGATATTGTAATTGCTATTTTTGAAGCATCATCATAAACAAATGGGTTTAGACCAATAGAAGTATTTAAATTATTAGGGTCTATTAAATCATAAGCAACTCCAAAATTTTTACATACATCAGTCATATGATCTATAACTTCATAGTCCGGAGCAATTAATGTTAGACCTAAATTTCTATAAATAAATTCATCTCCAGAAGAACTTAAAATCATTTTCTTTAAATATGCTTTAAATATATTTTCTTTTCCTTCCATAGGAGATAACATATTTAAATTAAAGTTTTTATTAAGATAATCATTATCATAAGGTCTATTTAAAGAAGCAATTTTAGTTTTTAAAGCTGTAAATCCCATTTCTTTTGAAGCTTCTCTAAAAAAGTATTTTCTTTCAATATCTTTAGCAATTAAAGGTTCATAAATTAAAGAAGTTTTTCCTGTTCCAGAACCACCAC
Source organism: uncultured Clostridium sp. (assembly GCA_946409935.1). Taxonomy (GTDB): domain Bacteria; phylum Bacillota; class Clostridia; order TANB77; family CAG-508; genus CAG-269. The sequence goes on from CAMJYG010000027.1 coordinate 10,472, forward strand.
ATACTAATAATGATTGATATCTTGAAGTTTCTGGTATAACTATTTTTTTATCTGTTTCGTTATCTGTACATAAATAAACTTCACAAGTATATGGACCATGACCTTCTTTTTTATTAGATAAATTTATTCCTCCATAATCCCAAATAGAACGAGTTTGGTCTTTACTGTCTGCAACTCCAAAGTATAACCATTTAAATAAAGGAAAGAAGGTTGCCAGTGGTAAAAATAGTGAAATACTTACAAAAGCTGGAGTAACTAAATCAGAAAATTCTGTTATAAGTTCTGTATAATTTGGAACAGATAAAAGTAAAAGCCAAGCCCCCATATTAAGCCATTGGGTAAACATTGATATTGCTATTATATAAAGAGCAATTACATATACATAAAATACGGTTACTTTTTGTGCTTTATTTTTTACAAATTTTGAAGGACCAGAAAATGCAAAAGCAAAAATTGGACATGCTAATGCAAATGTATATTGAATAGGTCCCCAGTATGAGTATGATACACCTGTAAATATCATTAAAAGCATTTCTACAATTCTATCAACTGCAAAATATAGTGTTAGTAATGTTAATATGTATGTGGCAAATGTGTTTCTATCTGTGTTTAATTTTTTTAAAAATTTGTCTATAAGTTTCATAGAAAAAATCCTTTCATTTTTATATTCATACACTTATATTATCCTACAAAAATGGTAAAAAAACAAGAGGAAAGGACAAATTTCCTAAAATATTAGTAATATTAATGTTACAATTCACAGTTGGGTAATACACTAATAAAAGCTAGTATATTAATATTTATCGAAAAATCTCGGCTACACTAAATATTAAAGAATTTTTAAAAATAATTTTATGGCACCCTTTCAAGACAAGCTTGAACATTTTCCATAAAATTATTTAAAAAATTCTAATAACATTTAATTTGCATTCGATTTATTCTCAAAATATTAATATACTAGCTTTTTTATTTAAAAAATGACTGTGAATTGTAACATATTAATATATATTAAAAACTAAAAGAAATGAATAATACGAAAAGTTAATGAATATAATAAATAAAAAAGTTTTACCAGCTGTGAATATTAACAAAAAGGTTTGTAATAAATTATAAAAGATTGGAGGAAATGTATATTTTATGGATAAAGAGATATATGTTAAAGAAGAAATGATAAGAGAAAAAACAGAAATAGAAAGGGAAAAAGAATTAATAAGAACAATAATAAAAACAAGGGATGAGTTAAAAATATTAAATTTAAACTTCGAATATGCTCAAGATGATTTGATTGATTATTATTCATATCAAATTAAAGCTAATCAAGCTAAACTAGATTATTTAATTAAAATGGCTAAAAACAAAGGTATAGAAGTAGATATGATTAATGAAATGAAATTTTCCTTATGGAGTGAAGAAGAAGCTGTATAGATTGTAATATTTGTCCATAATATAACATACAAATAGTAATAGTTAATTAAAAAACGATTTGTTCAAACTATTATTTTAACATATAAATGGGAAAAGGAGAAAAATTATATTATGGATTTAAATATAATTACATATTTGGCATGTATTTGCTTTTTGTTTGTTTTTGGAAGAATTTTTATATTTCCTATAAAGAAAATAATAAAATTAATCTTTAATTCTATTTTAGGAGGAATTCTTATTTGGATCATAAATTTAATCGGGGCTAATTTTAATTTTCACATAGGACTAAATTTTTTCACAAGTGCGGTAATAGGCTTACTTGGATTACCTGGTGCTATTTTTTTAATAGCAATTAAATTATTTTTAGGATAAATTTTAAAAAAAGTATTGACAAATATAAAAAATAACATTATAATTTATAACTGTCAGGAGGAATAATGCAGGTGTAGTTCAATGGTAGAACCTCAGCCTTCCAAGCTGATGACGTGGGTTCGATTCCCACTACCTGCTCCATAATATGTTTTCGTTGAACAAATTATAATTATTGATATAAAAGAGTTTGAAGAAGACTATAATAAATATCGGTTCACAATGTATAAGTCGAATTAGTCGGCTTATTTTTATTTTATAGAAATTATCGACTGAAAGGAGCATAAGCTTCGTACAAATTATTTTTCAATAGTGCTTGTAAAAAAATAACATAATTGATAAAATATAGGTTACAATTCACAGCTTCAAATATTGCATGCCCTGCCTAACGCAATTACTATATAATTTTTCAGGCACCTCCAAGCGATTCCCGCTCAGTTGCCTCCTAAAAAATTATATAGTAATTGCTGGCGCGGGCTTGAAGTTTTAATAGATGTGAATTGTAACAAATATAGTTGTATAAATTATTTAAAAAAAGAAATCGAGGTAGAGAATATGGAAGAAAGAAAGCATTATTTAGATAATATAAGATGGATTACGCTATGTTTTGTTATTCTATATCATGTATTTTATATATTTAATTCAAGTGGAATAGTTTCAAATATTGGAGTAACAGGTATAAAAGAATTAGACAGTATATGTGTTTTTATTTATCCGTGGATTATGTGTTTACTTTTTGTTGTATCTGGAGTTGCAACAAAGTATTCACTAAAAAATAAAACTAACAAAGAGTTTATAAAAGATAGAGCAAAAAGAATATTACTACCAAGCATTGTTGGAATATTTGCTTATGGTTGGATAAATGGATGGATGACAAATTATTATACAGATATATTTGCAGGAAATGGAGATATGATACCAATACCAATTAAATATATAATCTGGTCTTTAATAGGTATTGGACCACTTTGGTATGCACATGTTTTATTTATATCTTCATTATTAATTGTGTTAATTAGAAAAATTGATAAGAAACAAAAATTAGATAGTTTATTTAATAAAGTTAATTTACCAATTTTATTCTTATTGGGTATTGTAGTTTGGGGTTCTTCATATGTATTGAATACGCCTGTTATTACAGTATATAGATGGGGAATATATTTATTAATGTTCTTGTTTGGATACTATATATTTTCAAATGATAAAGTAATTGAAAAACTAGAAAAAACATCAATACCATTAGGAATAACTACATTAATTATAGGAATTGTATTTACTATAATAAACTATGGAGTTAATTTTGCAAATGATGAATTTCTAACAAACATATTTACAAATATTTATTTATGGCTTGTAATTTTATCAGCATTTGGACTTTCAAAGAGATTTTTGAACTTTAATAATAAATTCACAATTTATATGAATAAAAATAATTTTAGTTTTTATGTGTTACACTATACAGTACAAATTGTTATAGCATTTATTCTTGTTGAATATATAAAATTAAATAATTTTATATTTAATTATATAATTTTGGCACTTGGAACAATAATAGTTTTGCCGATTATTACAGAAATTGTAAAAAGAATACCAATAGTAAATAAATTACTTCTAGGAATCAGTAAAAAGAAATAGAAAAGATTATAAAATGGAGGAAAAATATAATGATAAATAAATTTTTTGAAAAACATGAAACATTGTGTTTAATAATTTTGATAGCAGGATATGTAATAATGAATTCATATTGTGTACAAAACTTTGGATATACAAGCCCTGTAAGTTTTGTTATAAATACAATATTTTCAGTTGTTTTATTAACATTGATTATTATCTCTAAAAAAATAAAATATTATGGATTAACAAAGGCACAAAATTCAAAAAAATTTTTATATTTTTTTCCATTAGTTATAATTAGTACTGTTGGAATATGGAATGGAATTGAAGTAAAAAATTCTGTAAGTGAAATATTATTTCACACTTTAACTATGATAAATGTAGGATTTCTTGAAGAAATGATTTTTAGAGGTATATTGTATAAGTCTATGGAAAAAGATAATAAGAAATTAGCAATTATTGTTACTTCACTTACTTTTGGAATAGGGCATATTGTGAATCTTATCAATGGTGCAGATTTAATTCCTACATTAATGCAAGTTTGTTATGCTACTGCTTTTGGATTTTTATTTGTTACTGTTTTTGATAAAAGTAAATCATTAATTCCTTGTATAATTACACACATTATGGTAAATTCACTATCTATTTTAGGAGCTGAAAATATAGGAATATCAGTTTATGTAATTCCTATAATATTAATTATAATTTCAGTTGGTTATACTATTTTTATAAATAGAGCTATTAAAGAATAGGTGATGTATAAAAGTATTAATAGCAGCGATTTATAACAAGGAATCTAGTAGTGTGTTACTGAAATGTAACAGTAGTATAAAATAATTTATAAAATATACTCCACAAAAAGTAAAAAATATGATAGAATATAAAACGAATTTAGAAAAACAAAAATTGATTGTTTTGAATGAATGATTAATTGAAAAATAAAATTAAGGTTTGCATAAAAATTTTAGCATATTTTTTAGCAATCATTTCAACGAAGAACAATAAAACTCCACAAAAAGCAACAAAGTTGATTTATAGAAGTTAAACTGCTTAAATAGTGGGGGATAAGAAGGAGGATTATAAAAATGAGTCGGACATAGCAAATGGCAAAATATAGAACTTCCAAAGCCAGTAATATCAATACTTTCATAAAAAGTAAAAATCGTTTTAGCACAATTTTGGCGTAATCAAATCCATAAAAACGGTAAAAATATGATAAAAAATGAATAAAAATTTATAAAAAGGTAACCAAATTTTAGGTTACTTTTTTTCTTCCCTATTGAGAAAATATCAATAATATTTGTACAAATATACTACAAATCACTTGACAAATCATTACTTAAAATGCTATGATAAAAACATATATTTCAAAAACAATACAGAAAAGCGAAAAACCTTATAGAAAGAGTGATTTAGAGTTTTATGATAAAAGATAAAGAGCTTTACAATAAGATAAAATATTTATATTATGATAAAGATATGAGCCAAAAAGAGATTGCACAAATGCTTGGAATGAGTAGGCAATGGATAAGTACAATTTTAAATTCAAATGAAAAACATGAAGAATTAAACAAGAAGAAAAAGCAAAAAAGAAATATAGAAAGAAAAGTTGAATTTTATAAAAATTCTGTAGCAAAAATATCAGTTCCTGGATATGCACTAGAAGCTATTGGAGTAAATGAAGAAAATAGGAATGTAATAATAAAAGTTTCAAAAAATAAATTAACCATAGAATTGGGAGAAAATAATGAAAATAAAAGTAAATAATGTTGAATTATATTATGAAGAATATGGAACAGGAAAACCAATAATTTTACTACATGGTAATCAAGAAACACATAAAATATTTGACAGGTTAATAGAGCAATTAAAGAAAAAACATAAAGTATATGCTATTGATAGTAGATGTCATGGACAAAGCGAGAACCCCACAGAAATATCATACAATTTAATGTGTGAAGATATAATACAATTTATTAAAGAATTAAAAATAGAAAAACCAATATTGTATGGTTTTAGTGATGGAGGAATTATTGGATTATTAATTGCAATAAAAGAGCCAGATATATTGTCAAATTTGATTATTAGTGGAGCAAACATTACTCCAGATGTTTTTACTACATTTGATCTTATATTAACAAAATTATTTTATTTTTTTACTAGAAGTAAATATATAAAAATGATGCTTGATGAACCAAATATTTCAATAGAAGAATTGCAAAGAATCATTATACCTGTTCATGTACTTGCAGGAGAAAAAGATGTAATTAAGTTAGAACACACAAAACTTATTGCGGATAATATTAAAAATAGTACAATGGAGATTATACCAAAAGAAAAACATGGAAGTTATATAATACATAGTGATAAGATTTATGAAATAATAAAAAAATATATATAGGTGATAATCATGTATTTTAATAAAATAATACCAGAATTAAGTGTAACAAATTTAGAGAAAAGCTTGAGCTTTTATAAAACAGTAGGCTTTAAAATAGAATATGAAAGGTATAGACAAGATAATAAATTATTAGGAAACAGAGAATTTTTAGTACAAGATCCTGATGGATATTTATTAAGATTTTCTGAAGATTTAGGAGTAAAGGAGAAATTCAATGACTAAAGTATTATTTGTATGTTTAGGAAATATATGTCGTTCTCCAATGGCAAAATTTATTTTTAAAAATATGGTGAATAACAAAGGTTTGAGCAATGATTTTATTATAAAATCTGCTGCAACAAGTTATGAAGAAATAGGAAACGATATTTATTACGGAGCTAAAGATAAATTAATTCAAAAGAATATTCCTTTTACAAAAAGAAAAGCAACTAGAATAGTACCAGAAGATTATAAGTATTATGATTTTATAATTGGAATGGAAGAATCTAATATTAGAAATATAAAAAAAATAATAGGAGAAGATGTGGATAATAAAATATCTAAATTACTTGATTATTCAGATTGTCCAAGAGATATTGCAGATCCATGGTACACTGGGAATTTTGAATTAACTTATAATGATATAGTTGAGGGGTGCAACGGATTTATAAAATATTTAGAGAAATGTAATATTATACAATAGATTAGAAGAAATATTGTCTTGTTCGCAAGATGAGTAATATTGTAAACAAGTATTAGAATAAATATTTTTAAAGTTGAGCAGAAGATTTGATAAGTTACTCAAAATTTAAAATAAATCATACTAATTATAGTTGCTAGTTTTAGTTTATTATTATATAATTTAAACAGTAAATATTAATTGGTAAAGGGGGGAAATTTAGGAATGAAAAATATCGAAAGAGGTAGTATAAAACATTTAGTTGTATTAATTGTTGCTATTTCAGTATTTGGTATGATTTTATATCCGATTTTTGATTTAATATATTGTAAACTTATAACTAATTCAGAATTTGTATATAATTTTCATAAATATATAATACAACCAATTTCATTTGCTTTTATATCTGGAACGGTATTCTGGGTTGTTGAGAAAAACAGAAACGATAAATAGTTTGAAGTATTAGAAACATAGATTACAATTGAATGATGTGTACAATATTTTGGTATTGTAAACAAGTATTAGAATAAAAAAATTATAAAGATGAGCAGAAGATTTTGATATTACGAGCAAAATGAATTATAATTAATAAAAAATTAAGTAAAATAAAAATGTAATAGACTAGCTAGTGCTAGTCTATTTAGTTTCATTTTCCAATTTATTAGATATGTTTTTTTGTAGTTCTTCTAGGAATTTTTTACTTGGTTCAGAAAACACTTGATATTTTTTCCATATAATCATCATATTAGACATTAATTTAGGCTTAAGAGGTTTAAAAATTAGATTACTAATGTTTGTAGTATTAATTAAATTATCTATACAAAAAGCGTTTCCAATACCATCTTCAACCATTAAACCAGCATTATATATCAAATTATATTTAGCAACAATATTCAGTTCGTGTTCTCTATTTTCAAACCAATTTTTTAGATTAGGGGCGTCATTTGTTTGATTAGGAAAAATAAGTGGCATTTTAACCATATCATCTAATGTAATATAATCTTTATATGCGAAAGAAGAATCTTTTCTCATTAAAATTCCCCAATTATCAAGGTAAGGAAGTTTTATAAAATCATATTTTTTTAGATCAGCCACACCCATAAGAATTCCAAAATCTAACAAGCCTTTATCTATTCTTTCACAAATTATATCTCCATTTCCGCTAAACATTTGAAAATGAATTTTTGGATACTTATCTATTAAATTTTTAAGTGTTTCAGTAATAATTCTCATTCCATCTGATTCTCCACCACCAATTAATATTTCTCCAGATAAATCATTTTCGTCTTGTATAAATTCGTTACTCGTTTTATCAACTAAATCAATAATTTCTTGAGCTCTTTTTCGTAGTAGTATTCCATCATCTGTAAGTGTAATTTTTCTATTACTTCTTATAAATAAATCTTTTCCAAGTTCTTTTTCTAATCTTTGAATTACCTTCGTTAAGCCAGGTTGACTAATATATAAAGATTCTGATGCAAGTTTTATACTTTCTTCTCCGGCAACTGCTAAAAAATATCGTAAATCACTTATTTCCATACATATCACTCCTTAAAATATAGGAGTATTATATAATAATTTCAGATAACTGTCAATTATAGATAGATATAACAAATAAGTATTTGTCAATTATAATAAAGTAAAGTATAATGTAAATGAAATAAAAAAACGGAGGGAAAAATTGAGAGGAGAACAGAATTTAAAAGATGCAATTATGCAAAATTTAATAGATAGTGGTTTTAATAAAAAAACAGATTAATGAATTTTTTGAATTGTACGAAAATAACAAAAAAGATGATATGTTAAAAATGTTGAAATCTCATAAGAGTAATTTACTAAAAAAATTAAGAAATGATAAGAGAGAAATTGATGATTTAGATTACTTTATTTTAGATATTCAAAATAATTTTTAATTAAGAGGTAAATGTAATGAATAAAAAGATAATTATAAGTATAGTAGTTATAGGTTTAATAATTTTAATAGGACTAATTATAGTTATTGCTAACAATAATCAGAACGCTAATGAAATAACTCGGTGGCAATAATATAGAGAGTGTATCAAATAATGATAGTTCATTAAGTAACGATATTTCTAACTCGCATACTGTAATTGAAAATGAAGAAAATACCACTCAAATAAATGAGAATACAAATACATTACCAAAAGAAACAGAAGAAATAAGTAAAGAAATTGAAAATAATAAAGTAGAAGAACCTATTGTTCAAAATAATAAAAAGGCAAATAATGATATGATAAAATTAAGAGTCAATAATTCAGTTTTAGATGTTAAATTAGAGGATAATGATGCTACAAAAAGTTTAGTAGAAAAATTAGAAAATGGAAATGTTATTATTAATGCACATGAATATGGAAATTTTGAAAAAGTTGGAGATTTAGGTTTTAGTTTACCTAGAAACGATAAAAGTATAACAACATCAGCAGGAGATATAGTTTTATATCAAGGCAATCAAATCTCTATATTTTATAATTCAAATTCATGGAGTTATACTAAAATTGGAAAAATACAAAATATAAATGCAAATGAATTAAAGAATATTTTAGGTTCAGGAGATGTAACATTAGTGTTGAGCATTGATTAGAAGAAATTAAGATAATTTTGTTAAATAAAATTGATAAAAATAAAGGTAGAGGTGTTAGAAATGAATAAAAAAGTAGTAATTATATCATCTAGTTATAGAAAGAATGGCAATTCAAACTGCTATTAGTATGTGAATTAGTAATTGCATGTTTAATAGTATTTTATACTGCTATAATGATAAATTATAAGTATTATAAAGATGGTGTGAAATTAAGTAAAAAAGATATTGTTATAATGATATTATCAGCAATAATAGGTTCAACAATTATGTTAGTGGCAATTGACAATATTTATGGATTTTTGATTGGAACACTAATTATTACAGTTTTGAATTTCTTTGTATTATTAAATAAAGAAAGAGATGAAGAATATAATAAATTATAAGATATAACTTATTCGCAATATTTTGGTGCGACTGGGTTAAGGTCGTATAGTTTAGTAGGTGGAAATCCTACCTAGAAAGGTGAACCCACACCACTAGACTAGCTTTAGTTATTTCTATTGTTGTTTTTAAAAAGAAAATGATAAGTGATAATAAGTAAAATACAAAAAATATTTGTAAAACCCTACCCAAAAAAAATAATTTGTGCTATAATATAAAAAGTTGAAATTTTAAATTACCAAAAATTGTCTGATTGAAAAAATAATAAAAGGGTTACATAAAACTTTTGACACGATTTTTAGCACAATTTGAGCTTAATCGTTTCAATAAAGAACCTTGAAAACCCCTAAAAATCAATAAAGTTTGGGTAAAGTCAAAAAACGGGGAAAATACTAGTATATAAGGCTTAAAAGCCTATAAATAAAGGGAAAATTTAAAGAGGAGGAGAGAGAGATGTCAGGACATAGTAAATGGCACAATATACAAGCAAAAAAAGGAAAAGCAGATGCAGCAAGAGGAAAAACATTTACAAAATTAGGTAGAGAATTATTAATAGCTGTAAAAGAAGGTGGACCAGACCCTGCAGGAAACTCAAAGTTAAAAGGTGTAATTGCAAAATGTAAAGCTGCAAATATGCCAAATGATACAATAAATAATGCAATTAAAAAGGCATCTACAAGCAATGAAAATTACGAAGAAATAACATATGAAGGATACGGACCATGTGGAGTTGCTGTAATAGTAGAAGCTGCAACAGATAATAAAAATAGAACTGCTGCTGATGTAAGACATGCATTTGATAAATCTGGAGGTAATTTAGGAACTTCTGGTTGTGTATCATATATGTTTAATAAAAAAGGTGTAATAGTTATAGAAAAAGAAACAACATCAATGGGAGAAGAAGAGTTAATGATGCTTGCTATAGAAAGTGGTGCAGAAGATTTTGAAGCATTAGAAGAAGTGTATGAAATAACTACAGACCCATCTGATTTTTCAAATGTTAGGGAAAAGTTAGAAGAAGTTGGATTATCATTTTTAGAAGCTGAAGTACAAATGGTTCCAACAACAACAGTTGCATTAGATGAAAATGGAGCTGAAAAAATGGAACGATTAATAGAAAGATTAGAAGATTTAGATGATGTGTCTAATGTTTATCATAACTGGGAAGAATAGTTTGAAAAATAATTGGCAAAATTGAGTAAAATAATAAATCGGAACGCTAATAAATTTATTGTTAAAAATAACATATTAAAAATTTATGGTTGTTCCGATTCGTTATACAATAGGAAAGTAATCCTTTCCGATTGTATAACAAGCGCTACACATAAGCGTTGCACAGAAATTTTCTGACGAAAATTTCGCACCAGAACAAAAAAGGAGATTTAGTACAAATGAAACCTAATAAAAGTAAAAAAATAATTTTAATTATTATAATAGTTATGTTATTATTAATATTATTGTCCGGCTTTGCATTTGCATATTTTTCTACTGATTTATTAAAAAATGATAAAGAGCTGTTTTTTAAGTATGCTATGCAGACAATTAGTGAAGAAAATGGATTTATTGAAGAAGATTTAATAACATATTTAAAAAATAAAAAGGAAAAAGCCTATAGCAATAATGGGAGATTTTATGCAAATATTGATATACCAGAACAAGATATGAAAAGATTAGAGTATACTAATAAAATGGATATATCTTTTTCAGGAGAAGTTGATAATAATAATTCTAAATTGGAACAAGAATTTAGCATAAATTATTCAGATAATGTTAAATTACCATTTTCTTTCAAAAAAGAAAATAATACAATAGGTTTAATGCAATCTCAATATATTTCAAAAAAATATCTAACTCTTAATTTAAACTCATTGGAAGAAATTAATAATAATAATTCTTTTATTTCTGTGGATAATGTGAAAAATGGAATAAATCAAGTAGGCGGTATTTCAAATATTAATTTTTCAAAGCAAGAAATAGAGAATCTCCAAGATACATATTCAACGATTCTTAAAGAAAATATACCTAACAACGAATTTAGTAGTTCTAATGAAAATGGAGAAAAAGCATATATCTTAAAAACAAATAGCAGAGAATTAAGTGAAGTGGCTATACAATTATTGGAAAAATTAAAAACTGATTCTATAATTCTAAATAAGATAAATGAATCAAGTATGCAAAACAATAGTAGTAAAATAACATCAGAAAGTATTGATGATTTGATTGATAAAATAAGAGATTTAAAAGAAATTAGTAGTTTAAAAATTAAAATATATCAGCAAAATGGAAAAACATCAAAAATATATATAAAAAATGAAAATATTGATATATCAATAGAAAAAGTAAAAAATAAAGAAGGATTACAGTATAATATATTAGTAAATATGTTTAAAAATTCAGAAAATGAATCTTCATTATTTTTAAATGTAAAATATAATGGCTTGGAAGAAATGGACGTTGTTAAAGAAAGCTATCAATTTGGAATAGAATTTAATATTGGAGAAAACGATGAGCAAAGTGAAGCTAGTGTAGATTCATATAAATATCAATATAATTTAGAAAATGAAATATCTTTTAAAGATACAATACAGTTAGAAGATTTTTCAAAAGATAATAGTTTCAGTTTAAGTGATTTAAATGAAGAAAAAAGAAATAATATGATTAATACAATATCTCAAAGATTGACTTCTGTGAATAAAAAACAAATGGAAGAATTAGGACTAAATGAAAATAGTAATCCTATGATAAATATGATACCACTTGTATTTATACATTATAGTTTAGGAGAAAACATACAAAATGAAACGCTAAATGAATTAGAAGAAGCGGAAATTTCAAATTTTAATTCTAAGTTTGAGTTGTATGAAGGAGCCAATATTGGTGGGGGAACAGTAAAAGGACTTTTAACGGTTATTGCTAGCAATAATAAATTAGATGATGATGAAAGTGAAATTTCTAATACAAATTCTAATGTGAATTTGCAAAAAGAAAATTTAATTAAGGAAATTAATTTTAATGGAGAAGAATATCAAGTTAATAAACAAACAATAGCAGTAATAAAAGGAGAAATATTAACAGAAGATAACTTTAGAGTTGAATTTGAAAAAGATGAAAATACAGGTAGAATATTTAGAGCTGTTATAAATAAAAAGTAATAATTAGTTATAAAATAAAAAAAGTGAGCATATATATATTTATATATATGCTCACTTTTTATGTTATTCCAGTCGCATTCGTGTGTTACAATTCACAGCTTTAAAAATAGTCTGCCCTGCATAGCGCAATTACTATATAATTTTTTAGGCACCTCCAAGTGATTCCCGGACGTAGTGCCTCCTAAAAAATTAGATAGTAATTGCTGGCGCGGGCTTAAAGTTTTATTAGCTGTGAATTGTAACATTCGATTAATTTTCAAAGTATTTTATATATTAATCACTTGCGTACACTTCAAGATATAGTGTTAAGGAATTGTAACAAGAAAGGAATGGAATTTTCTATGAAATATTTAGATGAGATTATTAAATATTTTTCAGGTAATATAGGTAATTTATTAAAAGCAACTTTAGAACAAAATAGTGGATTAGAAGAACAATTGCAAGAAATACGAATACGAGTAAATAGACCGATTTTATTAAAAACAAGACAAGCTGATTTTTTAATTGAATACATAATAAATAATAAAGATATATTACAAATATTAGAAAAAATATGTGACAATTCAATTTATGCATATCAAAATCAAATAGCAAATGGATTTATAACTATAAAAGGTGGACACAGAATTGGCATAACAGGTACAGCTGTTTTAGAAAATAAAAAAGTATCAAATCTAAAATATGTTACAAGTTTAAATTTTAGAATAGCAAGGCAAGTTATAAATTGTAGTAATAAATTATTAGGACAAGTTATTGATTCTGAAAATGGTTCTATCTTCAATACTTTAATAGTATCACCTCCTGGATATGGAAAAACCACAATATTAAGGGATTTAATCAGAAATATAAGTAATGGAATTGAAAATATTGGCTTTAAAGGAAAAACATGTGGTGTTGTAGATGAAAGAGGTGAAATTGCCGCAATGTATAGAGGCGTTCCTCAAAATGATATAGGGATAAGAACAGATGTTATAGAAAATATTTCAAAACCAGAAGGAATAAAAATTTTAATTCGTTCTATGTCCCCTGAAATAATTGCATGTGATGAAATAGGTTCAAAAGAAGATATTGAAGCAATTCGGAGAAGCTATGTCTTGTGGAGTAAAAGGAATTTTTACGATGCATGGAAAAAATATGCAAGATATAAAAAATAATTCTGAAGTAAATAGGCTATTAGATAATGGAAAGATTGAAAAAGTTATTTTTTTATAAAATTATAAGTTCTAAATTTAAAATATATGAATAAAATATAAAAGATAAAACTAATTACTCAATGCTGTCAATCTTTTTAAATTAAAAGGAGGACAAGTAGTTATAACAAGTAACTAGAAAGGAGAATATTTTTCTATGCAAATTATTAAATATTTTATGTTATTTTTAGTTTTAATAACAAGTAGCTTGATAGGGAAAAGTATAGCAAAAAAATATGGTAATAGATTAAAAGAATTAGAAGAAATGAAAACTGCTTTAAACATATTTAAATCAAAAATAAATTATACATATTCACCAATTCCTGAGATTTTTGAAGAATTATCAGTAAAAATAAAAGGAAATATTGGAAATATTTTTAAGAAGTCCAGAGAGAAAATGGAAAACAGTACCGCAAGTGTTGCTTGGGAAGAGGCTATAGAAGAAGTGTCATCTAATTTGAATAAAGATGATAAATATACATTAAAAACATTATCAAAACTTCTTGGACAAACTGATTTAGAAGGCCAAAAAAGTCAAATAGATATTACTCAAAAATTTTTAGAAGAACAAATAAAGGAAGCTAATGAACAAAAACAAAAAAATGAAAAATTATATAGTAAATTAGGAACTACAATTGGTTTAGCAATTGTAATTGTTTTAATATAGTTATTGTCGGAAGGATAGTAAGTTTGAAAAATAATTACAATTTTGGCTGTGCGCAGTGGCGAATTTAATTCTTTTTCGAACTAATTGGTGCCTTAAGAAAGGAAGATAATATGGATATAAATTTATTGTTTAAAATTGCTGCGATTGGAATTTTGGTGGCTGTACTTCATCAAGTATTAGTAAGAGCTGGAAGAGAAGACCAAGCAATGATGACTACTTTAGCAGGATTAGTAATTGTTCTTACAATGGTTATAAAAGAAATAAGCACATTATTTAATACTGTAAGAACAATTTTTAACTTATAAAAAGAGCTTGACTTTAAACGTTGTACATAATTTTCTAAAAAAATTTGTGGAAGAACAAATTAGGGGCTATTATAAACAAAGGAGGAACATATTTGCAAATATGGAAATTATAAAAATAATTGGGATAGCATTAATTGCTTTAATTATAATAATTTTATTAAGGCAGTATAAACCAGAATTTGCAATTTATATTAGCTTACTTACTGGAACATTAATATTAATGTTAGTAATGGACAAGTTAACTGGAATAATAAGTTTATTACAGTCTTTACAGCAAAAGGCTTCTATAAATAGTACATTTATTGCTTTATTAATTAAAATAACTGGAATTGCATTTCTTTCAGAATTTGCAGTTAGTATTTGCAAAGATTCTGGAGAAGGTGCAATTGCAAGCAAAATAGAAATAGGGAGTAAAATAATAATTGTGTCTATGTCTATACCAATCATTTCTGCTTTATTGGAAATTATTATTAAGATATTGCCTACATAGGATTTATGCATTAGAAAGGAAGGACAGTAAGGTTGAAAAATAATTAGAATTTTGACTGCGTTATATTATATTTAAAACGCGGTTACATACACAGAGTATGCGCCCTTGCCTTTTAAATATAATATGCCTTGTCAAAATTTAATTCTTTTCCAACCTAGATTAGTGCCTTAAAAAAGGAAGGACAGTAAATATGAAAAAGATTTTTTTTCTTTTAGTATTTTTTATTATATTTTTAATGCCCATATTTTCTTACGCGGATAATTCAGAGGTATTAAAAGAACAACAAAGTGAATTTGGAATTCAAGACTTTATACAAAATTCCAGGCAATTTACAGGTGATTTTTTTGAAGATATAGAAATTGAAGAAATGCTTAATAGCGCAATACAAGGAAAGGTTGATAATTCTAGTATCATTAAAAGAATATTCAGTATACTTGGAAGAGAAGTTATAAATTCATTAAAAGTTATAGGAAGTATTCTAGTAATAATAGTAATTCATGCAGTTTTAAAGTCTATTAGTGAAAATTTGGAAAATGATGGGATATCAAAGTTAATTTATTATGCACAATACATTTTGATTATAACAATAATAATGGCGAATTTTTCTGATATAGTAAAAATGGTACAAGAAACAAGTACAAATCTTGTAGCATTTATGAACATGTTAATTCCAATTTTAATTACACTAATGATGTATACAGGGAGCATGGTTACTAGTAGCATAATAGAACCAATTATATTATTTATGATAAATTTTATAGGAAATGCAATAAAGGATATAATAATACCTTTAGTTCTAATATTTACAAGTTTGGTAATTATATCAAAATTATCAGATAGAGTTCAAATTGATAAAATGTCCAAGTTTTTAAAATCGGGAATAGTGTGGTTTTTAAGTATTATGCTTACAATTTTTGTTGGAGTTGTTTCATTAGAAGGTACAATGTCTGCAAGTGTAGATGGAATTACGGCTAAAACGACAAAGGCTTTAGTAAGTTCAGCTATACCAGTTGTAGGAAAAATTCTATCAGATAGTGTAGATACAGTTTTAGGATGTGGAATTATTTTAAAAAATGCAGTAGGTTTAGTTGGGGTAATTATTGTTATTGGAATTTGTATAATGCCAATAA
Source organism: uncultured Clostridium sp. (assembly GCA_946409935.1). Taxonomy (GTDB): domain Bacteria; phylum Bacillota; class Clostridia; order TANB77; family CAG-508; genus CAG-269. The sequence goes on from CAMJYG010000027.1 coordinate 26,856, forward strand.
TAAAACTTTCTTCTATAACATTGGCATATAAATTATTAACCAGTATAACAGAACCAATAGCAGATACAAAAATTACTAGCCTTTTAGAACAAATAGGAGATATATTTAAAATATTTTTGGCAATATTAAGTGCAATATCAGTTATGATAATAATTCGGAACAGCATTGGTATTAAGGATTTCTAATAGTGGCATGATGTATAGGTAGAAAGGAGGAGAATTTTTGATGATAGAATTTTTAAGTTCATGGGCGAAGAGCTTAGGCTTAACTATTGTTGTTGTATCTATATTAGAAATGTTATTGCCTAATAATAAAAATAAAAAATATATAAGAATGGTAATGGGGATATATGTTATTTTTACTATGATATCTCCAGTAATAAACAATAAAGATGTTTTTGATTTAAATAATATAAATATAGAAGAATATGGTACAGTACAGGCTTCAACTAATGTAGATCAAACTTCAATGGATAAAAGAATTGAAGAATTATATATGCAAGAATTGGAAAAAGATATAACAAAGAAAATACAAGAAAAGGGATATAAAGTTTTAAGCTGTAAAGTAAAAGCACAAATATTAGGAGAAGAAAATGAATCAAAAATAAGTAAAATAAAACTTAATTTAGAAAAAGTTCAAGAAAATAATAGTGAAGAAAATAATAAGGTTAAAAATCAAAACTTGCAAGAAAATGATTTAGAAAGTAAGATAGTAACTCAAATTCAAAAAATAAAGCCTATAGATACTTCAATAAAATCAAAAAATGTGGAAAAAAATATTGAAAAAGAAAAAAAGGTCAAAATTGAAAATGCTGATATTCAAGAAATTAAAGATTTTTTAATAAAAGAATATGGGGTGAGTGAGAATTGTTTAGAGATAAGTTAAAAAGGTTGATAAATAAAAATGACGAACAGCAAGATGAAGGAAGCGAAAAGAAAAAAATTGAAAATTTAGTATTTTTTATTGTGTTATTAATAATTACTATTGTGGCAATAAACATTATATGGAATGGAAATAAAGATTCTAATAAAAAGAATATAGATACTTCATCTAAAACACTTGCATATGATAATAGTGAAATATTACAAAATAATCAAAATGTTGGAAACAATGACAATATAGAAACGAGATTAGAAAAAATATTGTCAAAAATAGAAGGCGTTGGAGAAGTTAAAGTTTTTATTAGTTATTCAGAATCAAGTGAAGTTGTTGCAATGTATAATGAAAATTCTAAAGTTAGTAATACAGAAGAAAACGATACATCGGGAGGAATAAGAAAGATTCAATCTACAGATGTTCAAAAAGATATTATATATAAAGAGGAAAATGGAGAAAAAACACCAATAACTCAAAAAATAATACAACCGAAAGTTGAAGGCGCAATCATAACAGCTAAAGGTGCTAATAATGCAAGTACCAAAGCAAATATTATACAGGCTGTAGAAGCAGTAACTGGTCTTGCAACACATAAAATACAGGTTTTTGAAATGAATTGATTGTTATTGTAAATGAAAGGATGGATATGAAATATGAAATTATTCAAGAAGAATCAAGTTATAATATATGTTATTGCGTTAATGATTATGACAGCAGGGTATTTAAATTATACTACAAATACAGGAGCTCAATCATTAGAAACAAGTATGCAAATTGAATCTAGGGATGATATGCACATTGCTGATATTGGAGATGCCACATTAGTAAGTAGTAATGATGTTATTTCGGAAAGCACAATAGATACAAATTCCAATTTAAAAAATAATGATGTTAATAATGAAAATGTAAATAATTCTGAAGATAAAAATGTTATTGAAATAAAAGATGAGGGTAAACAAGAGGTTAATAATATAAATATTGAAACAGATAATAAAAATATTGGAAACAATGTAGAAGAAAAAGATAAAAATAGTGATAATACAACTGTGCAAACAAGTAGTTTAAATAATTCTAACAAAACGGAATATTTTGTAAAATCAAAATTGGAAAGAGATACAATGTATTCACAAATGATTGAAACTTATGAAAAAGTTCTTAATAGTAGTAATTCTTTAGAAATGCAAAAACAAACGGCAACACAGGAAATACAAAAAATTAACGAAACTAAAAATAGTATTATGATTAGTGAAAATTTATTAAAAACGAAAGGATTTGAAGATAATATAATATTTGTAAATGGTGAAAGTGTAAGTATTATAATTGGAAAAGATGAATTAAAACAAGAAGAAATTGCACAAATTCAAAATATTATTTCAAGAGAAATGAGAGCACAAATAGAAAATATACATATTGCTACAAAATAATTTTGGGATATTTATATAAATATATATGTCATTATTTAATTGCTTGTATGTGATTAAAGTTATACTAAATGTGGTTTAAAATAAGAAAATTTATAATTAAGATATATAAAGCACCCAATTATTAGAAAATAAAATAATAACTTGGTGCTTTATATAGTATAAAAAAGGTATTTTAAAAAATTAGAATTGAATTTTAGGATTATATTTTTCAAGCCACATATTTACTTGGCAAAGATAGGCCATAAGTTGTGGTCCAGTCATCAATTGTCCAAACCAAGGTCTAGCAAATGATTTTCCTTCTGTTTCCAAAATATTTAATATAAAATCTCTATTTAATAAATTATTAATAGGAGCATTTTCATTTTTCATTATTTCGGAAAGCATATTTTTTACTTTTAATAAATAATTAGGGTTGTGAGTTTTAGGATAAGGGGATTTCTTTCTATCTATAATTTCAGATGGTAGAAAATCCCTACATATATAACGAAGCAATCCTTTTTCTCTACCATTTAAAGCTTTCCATTCCCAAGGAATATTCCATACATATTGTGCTAACCTATAATCACAAAAAGGTACTCTTAATTCAAAACCTGAATACATAGCCATTCTGTCAGAACGGTCTAAAAGTGTTTGCATAAACCAATTTAGCGTTAAATATGATATTTTCCTTTTTTCTGCAGTTTCTTTTGAATCTGAATCAAGTATTTCAACTTCAGCTAAGCTTTCATTATATCTATAATCTATATAATCTTTTAAATTAATTTTTTTAGATATATTAGGATTTAGTAAATCTTGTCTTTCATTAATCGCTATAGACCATGGAAATGTATTGCTACTTAAAGCATCTTCACGGAAAAACCAAGGATATCCACCAAAAATCTCATCTGCACATTCTCCGAGTTAAAGCTACTGTTTTTTCTTTTTTTACATTTTTACAAAAAAGAAGTAAAGAGGAATCAATATCTGCCATTCCAGGAGTATCTCTTGCAATCATTGCATCTTCTAAATATGCTGCTAATTCTGGAGTATCTATAACTATGTTATGATGATTAGTATTCAGACGATTAGTCATTAATTCTATATAATAATTATCAGAGTTTGGTTGAAAATCGCTCTTTACAAAATTTTTATCATTATCTACATAATCAACGGAATAAGTATCAAGTGTTGGCAAACCTTCTTTTTTACAATAATCAGAAGCGAATTTAGTTATAATACTAGAGTCTAATCCTCCAGATAAAAATGTACATAATGGTACATCTGATACAAGCTGACTTGTAATAGAATCTTGTAATAAGTATTTTAAATTTTCACATGTTTTTTCAAAATTATCAGTATGTTTTTTGGTTTCTAGTTTCCAATATCTACTAATATGCAATCCTAAATTATTAAAAATACCAAAATGAGCTGGCTTGATTTCATAAATGTTCTTAAATGCTGTAAAACCAGAAGTATGGGCAGGTCCTATTCCTAAAAGCTCTGATATTCCTTGAGAATCAAGAATTTTTTCTACTCCAGGATATTCAAAAATAGCCTTGATTTCTGAACCAAATATTAAAGTATTGTTTTTTAAAGTATAGAAAAGGGGCTTTACACCTAAATGGTCTCTTGCTAAAAATAATTCCTGATTTTTACTATTCCAGATTGCAAATGCAAAAATACCATTTAAATGATTTACTACATTATTTCCATAAAAAATATAACTTTTTAATAAAATTTCTGTATCAGAATGACCATTTAATATAAAATTATTTTCCTTAAGTGTATTTCGTAATTCTTTAGTATTGTAAATCTGTCCATTATAACAAATAACATAATCACCATAAGAAAATGATTCTATCATAGGTTGCTTTCCGTTTTTAGGATCAATGACAATTAATCTTTTGTGTCCTAATGCGATATTATTATTTATGTAATATCCTTCTTCATCTGGTCCTCTTTTAGATAAAGTATTGTTCATCTTCTCTATTAAAGTTTTATTTTGATTAATGTTTTCTTTTAAATTAATATATCCAACAAAACCACACATAATTTACCTCCTGTATATAATGTATGCAAAAAGAAGAACAAAATTTATTTATTTTATAAAAAAATATGAAAAAACTGTTGACAGAAACAAATAAAAGTGATAGTATGTGAAAAGCGTTAGGAAATTGAAAAAGTCAAAAGAAAATAGTATAAAATTTCCAATAAAAAAATTTTAAAAAAGTGTTGACTTTTTAAAATAAAAATGCTATCATAAAAAAGTACCTTGCAACAGAAAAAAACACTTAAGAATTAGTAATAAAAATGAACAAGATGAATACAATAAACATTAATTACTAGTTTTTTATTTTGCTCAAAAATCTGAAAAA
>CAMJYG010000028.1 GCA_946409935.1 uncultured Clostridium sp.
CAGGTCATGTGGATTTTAATTATGAAGTATCAAGAAGTTTAGCTGCATGTGATGGTGCTATTTTAGTGGTTGATTCTAGCCAGGGTGTTGAAGCTCAAACACTAGCTAATGTGTATCTAGCAATTGATAATAATTTAGAAATATTACCGGTTTTAAATAAAATTGATTTGCCAAATGCAAGAGTAGATGAAGTAAAAAATGAAATTGAAGAGATAATAGGAATACCTGCTCAAGATGCACCATGCATTTCTGCAAAATCTGGTTTGAATGTTGAGCAAGTATTAGAGAGAATAGTAACAGATTTACCAGAACCTAAAGGAGATGAAAACGGAAAAACGAAGTGTTTAATTTTTGATTCGTACTACGATAATTATAAAGGTGCAGTTGCATATGTAAGGGTCTTTGATGGTACTGTAAAAGTTGGCGACGAAATAAAATTAATGGCTGCAAATAAAGTATTTACAGTAACTGAAGTAGGATATTTTATACCTGGTTCATATATGCCATCAGATGAAATAAAAGCAGGCGAAGTTGGATATATTGCGGCAAGTATAAAAAACTTATCAGATATACATGTAGGAGATACAATAACAATAAATGACAATCCTGCTGATGAACCATTAAAAGGATATAAAAAAGTAACGCCTATGGTGTATTGTGGATTATATCCTATAGATGGAAGTGAATATGAAAATTTAAAAGAAGCGTTAGAAAAATTAAAACTAAATGATGCGGCATTAGAATATGAACCAGAAACCTCTGCCGCACTTGGATTTGGATTTAGATGTGGATTTTTAGGTTTGTTACATTTAGAGATAATTGAAGAAAGGCTAGATAGAGAATTTGATTTAGGCCTTATTACAACAGCACCATCTGTTATATATAAAGTACATAAAACAGATGGAGAAATAATCGAATTATATAATCCAGAAGAGTTACCAAAACCACAAGAAATATCATATATAGAAGAGCCTTTTGTAACAGTTAATATTTTAACTCCAAAAGATTATGTTGGAAATATTATGGAATTATGCCAAAGACGAAGAGGAATTTATATTGATATGAAATATCTTGATGAAAATAGAGTAACTTTGATATATGATATGCCTTTAAATGAAATTATATATGACTTTTTTGACAATTTAAAATCAAAAACAAAAGGATATGCGTCACTAGATTATGAATTTAAAGAATATAAAAAGTCAAATTTGGTAAAATTAGATATTCATATAAATGGAGAACCTGTTGATGCTTTGAGTTTTATTGTTCATAAAGATAGCGCTTATGATAGAGGTAAGAAAATGGTAGAAAAATTAAAAACAGTTATACCAAGAAAATTATTCAAAATACCAATTCAAGCTGCAGTAGGCGGACAAGTAATAGCAAGAGAAACAATTTCTGCAATGAGAAAAGATGTGCTTGCTAAATGTTATGGAGGAGATATTACAAGAAAGAAGAAACTATTGGAAAAACAAAAAAGAGGAAAGAAAAAAATGCGTGAAATAGGAAATGTGGAAATACCACAAGAAGCGTTTTTAAGTGTATTAAAATTAGATGATGAATAGAGTTTGAAAAATAAGTAGAATTGTTACTGTGTTATATTATATTTAAACATATCAAAACTAATTTATGCCTTGAGGAAGGAATGTGATTTAAAATGGAGTTACGTCAACTAGAAGAAAAGATATTGAGTGAAAATGATTTTAGTCAGACTAGAAGAGATAGGCTAATAGAAAATGTATTAGACTTAACCGTAAATTCTGGTAAAATGGATGGAAATATAAATTATATTTTATATTCTGAAAACTCTAAAGAAGAAAAAAAGAAAAAAATAAAAGAAACAGAAGAATATTTAAAAAATATTGTGAAAAATATTATAAATATAGCAGATAGTTTGGAAATATCATTAGAAGATGTATTGAATAAATAGAAATAAGAAGGATTGATTAAAAAATGGATTTGGAAGAATATAAAAATAAAGCGTTACAAAGGATAAATCCATTAGTTGAAGCAAGCTATGAAGAAAACAAAAATTATACATGTTTAGGAATTATTGAAGAAACAGGAGAAATTACAGCAGAAATTAGAAAGCCATTATTTAAAGGCAATTTTCATGAAAGACCATTAAATATAGAAAAGATTAAGGACGAATTAGGAGACTTGATGTGGTATATTGCTTTTGCATGCAAAAAAAATAATATAAATATGAATGAATTAAACATTATGATACTTTTAGAAGATTCACAAAAATATACTTCTAGGCGAGAGAGAATAATACAGTTATGCATAAAGATGGGACAAGCTTCAGGAAAAATTGTTGAACAATATCAATCAGCATATAAAAATCCCATAAAATGTAACGATCTAAAATATGAATTATCCAAGCAATATCAAAACATATTATTATTGTGTGGGGAGTTAGGTATAAGTATAGATGATGTGCTAGAACATAATATTGAAAAAGTTAATTCAAGATACGATGAAAATGGAAAAGCTGTAACAAATAATTTAGAAAATAGGTGAAAAATTGTTACTAGTCAGCCTTAAAATTTCGTTGTCGTGCTTAACCGTGATTAGTTATAAAAAATTATATAAATATTTAAAGGAGATTTTGTAAGTTGAATAATAATTATAATAAAAATAATCAAAACAAAAGGAAAAGAAATTTTGAAAATCAAAGGACATCAAAGAGTAAAATAAAAGACAAAGAAGAAAAAAGTTATGAAGATCAAGTAGAAGGAAGAAATTCTGTACTTGAATTATTAGAAAGTGGAAAAGATATAAACAAAATATTTGTAACAAAAGGAGAAAAACACGGCTCAATTAATAAAATAATTGCAATAGCAAAAGAAAGAAAAATAATAGTAGTAGAAAAAGATAAAAGACAAATGGAAGAAATGGCAGGAACAGTAAATTATCAAGGTGTAATTGCAATAGTACCTCCTTTTGAATATTGTGAAATAGAAGATATTTTAGAAGAAGCTAAAAATAAAAATGAAGAACCATTTGTATTAATTTTAGATGGAATTGAGGATCCACATAATTTAGGCTCTATTATAAGAACAGCAGAAACGGCAGGGGTACATGGAATAATAATACCAAAAAGAAGAGCTGCAAGTGTAAATAGTACTGTTAATAAAGTATCTGCAGGTGCTGTAGAGCATATGAAAATTGCCAGAGTAACTAATATTTCTGATAGTATAGAAAGATTAAAAAAAGAAGGACTATGGATTTGTGGAACAGACATAAATACTGATAAATATTATTATAATCAAGATTTAACTGGTCCTTTAGCAATTGTCATTGGAAATGAAGGAAGCGGAATGAGCGAAAAAGTAAGAAAAAACTGCGACTTTCTTGTAAAAATACCAATGAAGGGTAAAATCACATCATTAAATGCTTCTGTATCGACTGGAATTGTGGTGTATGAGGCTGTTAAGCAAAGAATCAAACAGGGTTAATTTGAAAAATAATTGGCAAATTTCGTTGTTGAACTACGCTGCGAAAGCTATCAACGTACAAAAAGTACGCCTCAAGCTTTCTTGCTTGTTCGCCTAGAAATTTATCCAATTCTTTTTCAAATTCTATGTGCACATTGAGATAAAGAAATGTATTAAATTAATGGCAAATTTCGTTGTTGAACTGTAACATTTTTTTTAGAAAAGTGGAAAGGAATGAGATCTAATATGCAAAAAAAAGGGAAAAAAATTATAATAATATCTATTATATTAACAATCATAATTTTAGTAGCTTCAATAGTTGTAGCATATTTTGTTATAAATACAGCTGAAACTGAACAATCAAAATTTTTTAAATATATAAGTCAAAATATTGATAACGCAAATGATTTATTTGAAATAATAGATAATGATAATTATAAAGAAGAATTAAAGAAACATAAATATATAGGTGAAACACAATTAAAAATAAATTATATTGAAAACATTGGAACAAGTTCTGAAAGTGCTAAAAATCCAATAAATAATTTAAAAATTCAAACTCAAGGAAAAGTTGACAATGAAAATGAATATAATTATCAAAACATAAAATTGCTAAATAAAGATGACACAATAATGCAGATTGAATATCTTAAAGAAAATTCTGTAAGTGCAGTAAAATTCTCAGATTTATTTAGACAATACCTAGCTTTAGAGGATTCTAATTTGGGAGAACTTTTGGAAAAATTAGGATATAAAAATGATATATTTAAAAATATGCCCATAGATATTATAGAAGATATTAAAACTCTAAAACTAACGGAAGAGGAGAAAACATCAATAAAAAATAAGTATTCAAATATAATAGCAAAAGATATTCCAAAAGATTATTTTTCTGAAGAAATCGATAAAACAATAAGCATTAATGGAAATCAAATAAGTGCTAATACATATATTTTGAAGATACCTAAAGAACAATTAAATAATATATATATAAGTATTTTAGAAGAATTAAAACAAGATGAAATTGTATTAAATAAAATAGAAAAAATTCAAGAAATACTTAATAAATATGAAATAACACAGGAAAGTGACGTTGAAGATTTAAAAGAAAGTTTTGCAAAGAAATTAGATGAATATATTAAAACAATACAAGAAACTAATATTGGACAAGATGTAGTAACGATTTCTGTGTATGAAAATGATAAAAAAACAGTAAAAACAGTAATAGATTCAAGTGAATATGAAGTTAATATAGAGTATCTATCTCAAGAAAATAATAAATATGTTCTTTTTGAAGCAAAGGATAAAATTTCAAATGATGAAAAAGAACAAAAAATTCTTTTAGTAGAAAAAAATAATAATATAAAATTAGATTATGAAAATAAATCAAATTCAGAAAAAGATTTGATTTCATTTGAAAAAAATCAAAAAATGGAAAATGACAAATTTAATAGAGATTTTACTATTAAATATGAGAATCTAAAAAATAGGGTAGAAGCTATTTTAAAAGAAGAGAACAATATAGACGTGGACTTTGAAAAAGAAAATCTAAAAAAAGAAAATTGCGTTATTTTAAATGATTTAGATGAAAATAAATTAAATGCTATAAAAAATAAAGTTTCAACAAAGATTAACGAAAAATTAAAAAATATTCAACAAACAATAAATTGGGAAGAAATACAAAAAGTTGGAGAGAATTTATTTATAATAAATTATGATTTTTCCAATAATGATAAATCATCAAAAACAGAGATAGATAGGTTTAATACTCAATTTGAATTTATAGAAGCAAAAGGGATTAATTCTGAAAATACTATAAAAATAGTTGATTCTATAAAAAATAATCTTATAGGTGCAAAAGTTTCTTCAAGTAATAAGCTTAGATTAGAATTAAATATTAACAATTTTGATGAAAAAGTTTCAGAAAGCGTAATTAAATATATTGAAAAAAATGAAGATAAAAAGTTTGATGTTTCAGTTGAATATGATGATGAGACAGGTGTAGCAAAATATGTTGTGATAACAATAAATTAATTGTAACAAATAGTAATGTCAATACAACAAAATATTACAAATTTTGTTGTATTTTTTTTGAATTAAATGTATAATAAGTCAATGCAAATAAAAAGTTGAAGGGAATGAGAATATAAAAATGTATAAATTAGTTGCAATAGATTTAGATGGAACAATGTTAAACAGTAGTGGAGTAGTAACAGATAGAACAAAAAAAGCAATTGAAGCCGCAAAGAAAAATGGAACAGAAATAATAATTGCATCTGGAAGACCAATAGACTCAATAAAAGCCATAGCAAATGAGATAAAAAGCAACAAATATTTTATTGCTGGAAATGGAGCTATTATTTATGATATAAAAAACGACCAAGTAATATATGACAAATACTTAAAAAAAGAGAAAGTATTAGAAATTATAAAAATATGTGAACAAAACAGTATTTCATATAATGTTTATACAGATAAGACAATACTTGCAAAAGCTCTAAAATATAATGTTTTATACTATCATAAAGAAAATTTAAAAAAGCAAGAAGACAAAAAAACAAATATAAGTATAGTAAAAGACATGTATGAATATGTAAAAGATTTAAAAGATGAAAAATTTTTGAAAATGACAATATGTGATGAACACAAAAGCATTTTTAATTCTATAATAAGAAAAATATCTGCAATTGACGAAATTGAGGTACTTGATGTATCGCATATATCTAGAAAAACGATAAAGCAAGGTACTGAGGAATTTTTAATAGAATATTATTATACAGAAATTTCATCTGTAAATGTAGATAAATGGACTGCTATTGAATTTTTAATAGAAAAATTAGGTATAAAAAAAGAGGAAGTTATTGCAATTGGTGATAATATGAATGACAAAAAGATGATTGAAAATGCTGGCTTAGGCGTAGTTATGAAAGGTAGTACACCGGTTGTAGTTGAAAAAGCAGATGTGGTTGCAGATTCAAACAATGATGACGGTGTGGCTAAAATTCTGGAACAATTCTGTTGTTAATTACAACAACCAACAGCAAAAGACAAATATTACAGAAATATTACAAAAATATTAACTTTAAGTTACATGGACGAGATTTGTTGATTTTGCCTATTTTTTGAGTTAAAATATATTATATAAGTGTAATTTATAAAATATATAAATATTAAGGAGGAATTTGTAATGGCAAGTAACCCAATGCAAAGAAAAGCAAGAGTTTCATTCTTATTAGGAATGTTCGTAATGTTAGTAATATCAGGAGTTGTAATTGCAATACTAATTATGCAATTAATGAATAGAATAAAGAAAGAACAAGAAGATTTAAAACTAAGTGCACAAGTATGTGTATTAAATACAAATGTTAAATCAGGTCAAGTTATAACAGAAGATATGATAGAAAGACAAACTGTAAATAAAAATTTAATACCAAGTAATGCTACAAGTGATGTTACAACACTAACAAATTATGCTCTACAAGATAAAGAAGGAAATAGCATTTATACTAAATATGATAAAGAAGGAAATGCCAAATTATATATAAAAAAAGATAATCAGGAATATGAAGTAAAGCAAGAAGAGGAAACTGAAAATTATTATATAGAAAAAAATGGTGGAAAAGATTATTTACAATTAAACAGTGTACCTCTAATAGCTAAAGTAACAATGAACAAAAATACAGTTCTAACAACAGAATTATTAAATAAAGGTGATAGTGTTGTACAAGATGATATAAGAAAACAAGAATACAACATGTTTATATTGCCAATGGATTTACTATCAGGAGATTATATTGATGTAAGATTAATGCTACCTTCTGGTCAAGACTATATTGTAGTATCTAAAAAAGAAGTAGAAATACCAACTATAAATGGAACAGATTCTGAAGACACAATTTGGATTAATCTATCAGAAGATGAAATTTTACATATGAGCTGTGCAATTGTAGATGCTTACAAAATAAATGGAAGTAAATTATATGTAACAAAATATACAGAAGCAGGAATGCAAAAAGCTGCAACACCAACATATCCTTTAAATGAAAGCACAACAAGATTATTACAAAGCGATCCAAATGTTTTAGCTAAAGCAATGAATGAAATTAGAACAAGATATTCTACTATAAATGGTTCAACATTAAGAAATGATTATATAAATGCGGTAATAAATAGTCAAGGAGAACAGGCTCAATCAAATTTAGAAACAAATATGCAAGAAAGTATAACAAACTCTAAAAATTCAAGAAAACAATATTTAGATTCATTATCAACACCAACTGCTGGAAGTTTAGAATAAAAATAAGAAAGGAAGATTATACTTATGAAAAAAGTAGGGTTTATAGGTGCTTATGACAAAACAGATTTAATAATATATATTGCAAAAGTAATAGCTACCTTAAATAAAAAAGTGTTAGTAATAGATGCTACTACAAATCAAAAAGCTAAATATGTTGTGCCTACAATAAATCCTACTGTTAGGTATGTAACAGACTTTGAAGACATAGACATTGCTGTTGGCTTTTCGGATTTTGATGACATAAAAAAATATTTAGGTCTAAATAATGAACAAGAATTAGATTATGATGTAATTCTTGTAGATACAGATAATAGCGAAGGATTTGAAAAATATGAATTACAAACAGCTCAAAAAAATTATTTTGTAACCTCATTCGATAATTATTCATTAAAAAAAGGCTTAGAAATATTAAGTAGGATTCAAGATGTATTAAGTTTAACAAAAGTTCTTTTTTCAAGAGATATAATCAAGGAAGAAGATGATTATTTAAATTTCTTATCACTTGGATACAAAATAGTTTGGAATGAATATAGAATTTATTTTCCGATTGAAAATGGGGATTTAAGTGTTATATATGAAAATCAAAGAGTTTCGAAAATAAAATTTAAAAAACTTAGTGTACCATTTAAAGATGGATTAGTTTATCTAACAGATGAAATTCTTGGAGATGTTAGCGAGACAAATGTTAGAAGAGCTGTTAAGAGTATTGAAAAGAATTCATAAAAATTATATAGTAATTGCTAGCGCGGGCTTAAAATTTTATTAGCTGTGAATTGTAACAAACAATATGTGTATTTTTTTAATAAACAAAAAAGTGAAAGGAATGAAAAGGAAATGTCAATTGTAACTTTTTGGAGTAATGGTATGGAACAAACAGGAAAGACCTTATCAATTGCGGCAATAGCCACATATGTAGCTATTGAACATAATTACAGATGTTTAGTAGTTACTACTGGCTATAATGATAGAAGCATAGAAAATTGCTTTTGGCAACCTAAAAAGAAGAAAAAGAATCTTGGACTATTTGGTCCAAATACTAAAGTGGATTTTGAAGATGGAATTGCTGGATTAACAAAAGTAATGAAAAGTAATAAACTTTCACCTGATATAATAAAAAATTATACAAGAACAATATTTAAAGATAGATTAGAAGTATTACAAACCTTTAAAGAGGGAAAAGAAGGATACAAAGAAATAAGACATTTATATCCAGAAATAATAAATTTGGCAAATAAATATTATGATTTGGTTTTTGTGGATTTAGACAAGCAACAAGAAGATGATGTATCTGAAGCAATTTTGCAAAGCTCAAATTTAATAGTAATAAATTTAAGTCAAAGATTGTCAAGCATAAATACTTTTATGGAAATACGTGAAAAAATAACTGTATTAAATTCTAAAAAAACATTGTTACTATTTGGTAGATATGACAAATATTCAAAATACAGTATAAAGAACATTTCAAGATATATGGGAGAAAAAAATAAGGTTTCTACAATACCATATAATACATTATTTTTTGAAGCATGTGAAGAAGCTGGTGTACCAGATTTATTTTTGAGACTTAGAAGGCAGGTTTCAGATGACGATAGAAATGCATTTTTCTTAAGTGAAGTAAAAAGAACAACAGAAAATATAATGTATAGATTAGAAGATTTACAATTGAAAGGGCAAGGATAATAAATTAAAACCTCGACTGTGTTATATTATATTTAATACTTCATTGTTCAACACTAAAAGGTTTAATTTGCAAACTGACCTGTGATTTTAAAACAAAAAACAAGAAAGGAATGGTAATTTTAAATGAATATAACAAACATTCTTTTAACACTAGTAATTGTTGGCATTGCAGCATATTTAGTTTATTATGTTGTTAAAAAGAAAAAAACAGCTCAAGTCGAAGAAACTGTAAATGTTGATGATAAAACATATACAATTGAAAAAATGACAGAGTTTGTTAAAAAAAGATTAGACGAAATAACAAAAATAAACTTATATGATATAGGCCTTTCTGAAGAAGAATTAAAAAGAAGAAAGAATAAAAAATATGAATTAAAAAAGGCATTAAAAGGTTGTACTTATGGTGATGTAAACGATAAAAAATATGTTAAAGAATTAATATTTGACTTGTTAGAAAAAGAATATGGAGTAACAGAAACAAATATATCTAAATCAATTTCATTTGATATTCCATCTCTTTTAACACCACAAGATAAATTTGATATTTTAATATATGCTTATAAAAAAGAGTTTGGGTATGAAGCCCTAACAGAATTAATAAAAAAATATGACTTAGCACAATTAAAATATGTAGAAGGAGATACAAAACCTTCTTATGTAATAACAAGTAATGAGATTGAAGATATATACGAAAAAGAAAATATATCATTAACTTTTTCAGATAAGCTTGCAGTTGTAGTTCAAAGAATATATCAAAAATATAAAGGATATAGTACTATAGATGAAGTAAGAGATATGAACATAGATGGTATTTCTGGAGGTGTATCTGGTTTACCAGAAAGCTTCTTAAGCCAAGTTGCACAAACAGATGGAGATTATTTAAAACAAGTATCAGAACATAAAGTTCCAAGAGCATGTGATAGTATTTGGATATTTTTCCAAGGTAAATCAATACGTTTAGCATTTTTATCTTTTGGAACAGAAGCAGAACTAAAAAGAGTATGTCAAAATATTTATAAATACAATAACCCTGGACAATTGTCAGATACAAATGGATATAAAATCAACGAAATGAAAGATGGTTCTCGTGTAGTTGTTGTAAGACCAAGTTTCTCAGAAACATGGGCATTTTTCGTAAGAAAATTTGACGTTAAACGTTCAACATTGGAACAATGGTTTAAAGGAGAACCTGGTTCTGATGAATCAATTGAATTATTAAAATATCTAGTAAAAGGAGCAAGAATTATATCAATTACTGGTGAGCAAGGTTGTGGTAAAACAACAATGCTTATGGGTATGATTGAAAATATATATGAAACAATGAACATCCGTGTTCAGGAAACAGCATTCGAGCTTCACTTAAGAAAAATTTATCCAACAAGAAACATATTAACTTTTAGGGAAACAGAAACAATATCTGGACAAGAAGGTTTGGACGTTCAAAAGAAAACTGACGGTTCTGTTAACATCATAGGTGAGGTTGCAACAGACCCCGTAGCATCTTGGATGATACAAGCAGCCCAAGTTGCATCTAAGTTTACATTATTTACACACCACGCAAAAACATTTCCAAACTTAGTAACTGCATTAAGAAACTCAATGTTAAGAGCTGGAGTATTCAAAAACGAAAAAACAGCAGAAGAGCAAGTTGTACAAGTATTAAACTTTGATATACATTTAACAAAAGACTTTAGAGGAAAAAGATATGTTGAAAGAATAACAGAATGTATACCAATAGAAGAAAAAAATGAATATACATTTGACCATAGAAATGAAAAAACATTAGAAGGAAAATTTGATAAATTTTTTGATAATGCAACACATTATTTTGAAAAAATAACAGATAGACAATTATATACACATAGAAACATATTAGAATATGTTGACGGAGAATATATAATAACAAATCCAATTACAGATACAAACTTAAGAGAAATGCGTTTAAATATGGATGATACAGATGCAGAAAAATTTGATAAATTTGTTGCAAGACACTGGGGAAATAAATTTGAACAAGCAGTACCAGTAAGTGCAGTAACTGTAGAAATTCCAGAAAAAACGATAAAAAGAAGAGGAAGAAGACCAAAAACAGAAGCATAAAAAAGAGGAGGTGCTAAAGTAAATGAACACCAACATGTTGTACTACTTAATGGGGGGCTCTTTAGGAGCAATGGTAATAATAATAATTGTTTATGTTTTATTATCTAAGAAAATGCAAAAATCAGAATATAAACAAATTCAAAAATTGCAAAAAGGAACTAAAGAGAATAAATTTTCTACAGAAGTACTTTTGCAAAAATTATATATTACATATATAAAAGTTCCATTCTTAAAAAGATATATTTTAAAATTAAGGCGAAGACTAGAAATAATAAATATAGATGATGAATACAACACGAGAAAAGATGCAGCTAAAATTTTAACAAGAACACTTGCACTATTGTTACCAGTTGTAGTATTAACAATAATTATAACATCTTCTAATTATTTACTAATGTTTATATTATTAATATTTGAATTATTTATGATAGATGTATTAATTGATGGTTCTGTTGATAAAATAGACAACAAAATATTAAAAGAACAAATAGACTTTTTTTCAGAAATTAGACATGCATACCATGAATTCAACATGGTTGAAGAAGCAATTTACCAGGTATCACAAGATGATGAATTGAATATTTCAAGACAAGGTGAAAAGATATATGAAATATTGATATCTGATGATCCAGAAACAGGATTAGAAAAATATTACGATATAGCACCAAATAGTTTTTTAAAGGAATTCGCAGGTGTTTCATATTTAACAAAAGAATTTGGTGATAGAAAAGTAGATGGTGCATCATTATACTTAAAAAACGTAAATAATATAACACAAGAAATGCAACTTGAAATTTTAAAAAGAGATAAGTTAAACTATGTATTTCAAAGTTTATCAGTTATTTCGATAGCACCAGTATTATTACTAGAACCACTTAAAAACTGGGCAATAGACAATTTTTCTTTTACAGCAGATTGGTATTTAGGAAAACCTGGATTAATAGTACAAATATTAATTTTAATAATAACATTTTTATCATACATATTAGTTAGAAAATTAAAAGATAATGGCTCAACAGGAATGGATACAAAAAATACTGAAAATCCATGGCAAGCGAAATTATATAAAAAAACATTAATAAAAAAGATAGTAGATTTATTTATACCAAAAGTTGGAACAAAAGAATATAGAAAAAATCAACAAATGTTAAAAGATGCAGCCTCTCCATTAAAAATGGAATGGTTGTATATAAATAGAATTACACTTGCAATAGTTACTTGTATAGCTTCTATATTTTTATTTAGTGAGTTACATGTTATTGCAATTAACTATGTTTATGAAGAGCCAACAACAGATTATGATATAATAGGTGGTCTTTCAGAACGTGATAAATTAAAAGCAATGGAAGTTACTGAAAGAGATAATGTTTTTTTGGATAAATTTAGAGGAAAATCCAAAGTTACAAAGGAACAAATAAAAGTTGCAGTTGAAAATTCTGAATTATTTAAAGAGGCAACAGATGAGGAAAAAACAAAAGCAGTAGATAGAATTTACGATAAATTAGGAATTATTAATAGTGAATATATGCAATGGTTTGAGTTATTACTTGCATTTGTGTTTGCAGTAGTTGCATATATGGCCCCAATTGGAATACTTATGTTTCAATGTAAAATGAGACAATTGGAAATGGAAGACGAGGTAATGCAATTCCAAACAATCATTTTAATGCTAATGAGAATTGAAAGGGTAAATGTTGAAATTATACTAGAATGGCTAGAAAGGTATTCAAATATATTTAAAGCTCCTATAACAAAGTGTGTTAATAACTATGAGGCAGGAGCATGGGAAGCATTAGAAGCAATGAAAGAAGAAATAAGCTTTATGCCATTAGTTAGAATTGTTGAAAGTTTACAAGCAGCTGTAGAAAAAATACCAATTAGAGATGCTTTTGATGAGTTAGATTCTGAAAGAGATTACTACAAAGAAAGAAGAAAGGAATCTAATGAAAGATTAATAAAAAGAAAAGGTATGATTGGGAAAGTAATAGGTTTTGCTCCTATGGTAAGTATGTTTGTTGGATATTTGATTGTACCAATGGTATTTATAGGTTTGACAAGTATGAGTAATTCATTCTCATCTATGTCTTCACTAAAATAAGCTTGCATTAATCATTTATTTATAACAGAAAATAAATGTTAATATATAAACATTTTTCAAAAAATCTCGGCTGCATTAAATATTAAAGAATTTTTAAAAATAAATTTATGGCACCCTTTCAAGGCAAGCTTGAACATTTTCCATAAATTTATTTAAAAAATTCTAATAACATTTAATTTGCATTCGATTTATTTTCAAAATATTGATATATTAACATTTTAAAGCGATAAAAAATAGAACATTCAAAAGCCTTTTAAAAGAAAGGAAGGATTTTAAAAAATGGAAAATGCAGCAAAAGCTTTGCTAATGGCTGGAGGAGTATTAATTGCTATATTAGTATTAAGCTCATTAGTATTATTATTTAGTAATTTGCAAAATTATCAAAATAAAACAGATGCATCTACATTAGATATACAAATAGCAAAGTATAACAGTCAATATGAACCATATCATAAAGATGGATTAACTTTAATGGAATTAAAAAGTGTTTATAACAAGATTGTGAGTAATAATAACGAACATCCAGAGTACAAAATAGATAGTAATATTATTCGTGGAGGAATAGATGCTAATTCAAATATTGTAAAGTCATGGAACAAGCCTGTATATGAATACATGGAAAAGGATTTTTCTAAAATTCCAGATGATCAAAAAAATAGAAAAAGATTTAATTGTACAGGTATAGAATATAATGGAAAAAATGAAAGAATCAGTATGATTAATTTTAAAGATGCTACTCCTCCGAGTTCAGAAAGTCTTATTCATTCTTATGATGAATTATAATTTGACACAAAAATTTAAATAAATTATTGCTGTTCTGTATTAAAATTATATTTCACATTTAACTGTGATTAGTTACAAAAAATGCTAAATTGGTTTTGGAAAGGAATGATAGTAAGTATGGAAAATGCATCAAAGGCATTGCTTATGGCTGGTGGATTACTTATAGGAATATTAATTTTATCTTTAGCAGTATATCTTTTTGTTACATTTGGAAATGATGCAAGGACAATTAATGAGAAAATAGATAGTGCAAAACTTACAAAATTTAATGCTCAGTTTAACATATATGCTGATAGAGATGATATAACGATATATGATATTATTTCATTAGCTAATTTGGCAGAAGAAAATAATAAATATTATAAAGACTATAAAAATTTTGAAAATAATTATAAAATAACTATAGAAATATCAGGCATTACAGAACAAATACAGAGTATGACTAAAGATAAAAGACAAGATTTGTTAATTAATAATAGTGGTACTAATGTAGATGGTGATCTTGATACTAAATATAGTTCTAAGCTTAGTGATGGTGGTTACCTTAAATATAACAATATTGGAAGAGTATGGAAAATGAAGTTTAAAAAATTGTAACACTGAACTGTAACCATATTTAGAAAAAATTTAGACAAAATTTAGACAAAATGCTTGATAATATGACATGAAAATGATATAATTAAGGTGAGTGAGTATGAAGAAAATAGTGTTTTTCTTAGTGATAGTATTAGCTATTATATCTACTATAACATACATATATTTAAATTATATAGCAGAAGAAAAAAATGCTCAAAAAGAAAATGCAAAATTTGAAGTTTATAAAGATAAAGAAATATCTGGTTTAGATATAGCAAGCATTATAAATAGAGCTGTAGATAATAACCAAAAAAATGAAATTCAAAAAGACAAAAATGGAAAATATATAGATAATGAAATTAATTCTATTAATATAGATATAAAATTTATTGATGATGATGTTATTTATAATATAGAAAAAATTTATAATAATGGAATTGAAAAATTTGCTTATTATTATAGAGAAATAACATTTATATGTAAAGAAGTTCAATATCATGATTCAACAGGAAAAATAAAATACATGAAATTTGAACAAATTACACAATAACCAAAGTTTTTAAAGTTACTAAAGATTACTTTAGTAAAAATATATAAAAAAACAAAAGTAAAGAAGGGAGAGATTTTTATGGAGAATGCATCAAAAGCATTAATCATAGCAGGTGCTATATTGTTAGCAATATTATTAATATCATTGGGAATAATGATATTTGGTCAAGCACAAGACACAGTTAATAATGGAGGTATGTCAGATGCAGAAATGCAAGCTTTTAACAGTAAGTTTCTAAAATATGAAGGAAAAAATAAAACTGGTTCTGAAGTAAAAGCTTTATTAAATGAAATTAATGTAAATAATTCAACTCAAGATAGTTCTAGACATATAGGATTTGCAAGTGGAAATACTGTTACAGCAACGGTTAATGTAGATTCACATGCTAAATATGATATTGAATTTACATTGCAAAACGGAATAATTCATGAGGTAAAAATAACATCTTCAGGTTCAACTACAACTACAACTCCTTAATGTCAATAGACTCATGGCAAAAAATTAAAAACCTCTATAGAAGGAGGAAAATTTTATGGAAAATGCATCAAAAGCACTAATTATAGCAGGTGCTATATTATTAGCAATATTATTAATTTCTTTAGGAATATTTATATTTACGCAAGCACAAGATGTTGTAAGTACTAGTGGTCTAACTCAAGCAGAAATGCAGGCATTCAATAATAAGTTTTTAAAATATGAAGGAACTAAAACTGGAGCTGAAGTAAAAGCTATGATTAACGAAATTATTGTAAGTAATGCAGATGATAACAATAAAAGTAGACAGGTACATATAAAAATTATTGGTACCCATAGTGATCCGGTTCTTCCAACATCTACTAGTGGCATTTCAATTTCACAAACATATACAGTTACGGCAAGAATTTCTACTGGGGCTGGTGATAGTACTTGGAAGACTCAAAAAGGTCTTGTATGGAATATGGACATACAATAATCACAATATTGACCTAAAAATAAAGGAGGGATACTATGGAAAATGCAGTTGAAGCTTTAAAAATGGCGGGTGCTGTTTTGTTATTCATAATTGGACTTTCTGTAGCTATCCTGGCCTTTACAATATCGAGACAAGGTATTGATGCTGTTCTTAAATATTCTGATAGAGAAGCTTTAAGAATAAAAAATGATTCAAGATTTTACTATTTAAAATCTGATGATACTCAAAGATATGTTGGAACAGAAACTATTATTCCAACAATATATAGAGCATATAAAGAAAATTTTAAAATTGTATTTGAATTTGACGATACTTATTATTTGTATGAAAAAAAAATAGGTTTAACTGGTACTGAAAAGATTTATACTTTAGATTTAGAAAAGGAAAATCATGGACAAGACTTAGAAGTTAGAGAATTTTTGGATGTTATTTTATATAGAAAATATAGTTCAACAACAAATGCAAGTGAATATTGTACAAACAAAAAAATTCACTCACTTCCTACTAAGAGTTTATATGAATATATTACGGATAAGATTACTGCAGGAAAAAAAATACAAGAAAAATTAGGAACATTTTATATAGAAGACTTATCTAGTGCATCAGAAGAGAGTAATTTAAAAGACGCATTTAATAAAAATGAAAAAAGAGTTATAACATACATTTTTAAATAATAGATTAATAAAATAGTTTTACGTTATAAGTATTAATTGTAAAGGAGGATAATATGAACGAATCTTTAATGACAATAATTGCAATTGCATTAGCAGCAATTTTAATTTTTGTATTTCCACTAATGACAATGTCTGAAAATACAGATAAAGCATCACAATTAGCAGTAAAGGAAGCAACAACAGAGTTTGTAAATAAAGCAACAACAAAGGGAAAAATTGATAAAGCAGATTATGATATGTTTGTACAAACTATAACGGCTACAGGTAATACTTATGAAGTAGAATTATCAATTCAGGTAAAAGATACTAATTTAGCTAAAAAGAAATCACTTGCACAATCTGATAAAACTGGAGAAAACGTATATTATACTGTATTTAATTCACAAATTATGCCTGAATTAAATGGTGCTAATCATGCGTATTACTGTAAAGAAGGAGATATAATTTCTGTTCATGTAAAAAATACTAATCAAACAATTGCTCAACAGTTGAAAAACTTTTTCTATACAGTAACAAATAATAGTACATATACCATTGCAGCAGAATATACCGGTATGGTAACTGCAAATGGTAAATAATAATTCTAATAAAATTAGTAATAGCTTGTAATTTATATTACAAGCTATTTGCAAAAATATAGGTAACGAAAGAAAGGTAAATAATGAAATTACAAACTTTAGCAGTTATAGCTGTTATAATAATTTTACCAATGGCTGTAATATTAAATAGTTATACATCTAATCAAATAGAAACATTGGATTTTCAGATATCTTATGATTCAAAATTACAAAGCTCAACATATGATGCTATAAAATCATTTCAATTAAATATGTCTAATAGTAGTACATCTGATTTAGCAAATTCTAAAATGAGGGATATAAAAGCTTCAATAAAAACTTTTTATAATTCTCTTTCTAGCAATTTTGACATGCCTGGATATGGAGAAGAAGTATTAAAAAACTATGTTCCTGCTGTTGTGTACACATTATATGATGGTTATTATATTTATTCATCTTATGAAAATACATTAGATGTAACAAGAGAAAGTGATACAACTGAAAGAGAAAGCCAGAGAGATACATTTGCTACTAATGCAATTTTTGAAGATGGAGAAAAAATATATGGATTAAAGCCATATATTTATTATAGTTGTAGATATAGGCCTAATAATGGTAATGATGGTGATTTTATTATAACATATTCGCTAGATTCTTACGTTACAATTCAGGGAAAAATAAGAAATAACTCTGGTGGATATGATTATGTTAATGAAGCTGGATATTTATTAACAGGTGTTTCAAAAGATTCTGTTGGCTTTAGATATAATGGTGTCATTATTTCAGAAGAAAATAATAAAGCACAGTTGAGTCAAAATGTTTATAATCCTGAGAAAATAAGTGCTGATGACTCAAAAAATCTTAAGATTTCGTATAAAGATGAACATGATAATACTCAAGAGGTAAATGTTGGAACAATTCAGAGTTATCCATCAAGAAAAATTAATGGCGTGAGATATTATTATGATGGAGAGAAGGATGAAGTATTTGTAATAATTAATGATAAAAAAATTTTACAAAGTGGAATAAGCAAAGATACTGTTTTAAAAGATACAAATGCTGTTATTTATTATGAAAAAGCTTATAAGTTTGGCGAATGGTTTAAAAGTTATACAACGTTGATGAATTTAAAAACAACAGACGCGGTGGATTCAAATGGTAAGCCTTATAGTGGTGATAACAATCCATTTCAAAGTGAAGGATATATATTTAGAGAATTAGATAATACAACTTCTGGTAAATGGATAGAAGATTCTGATTCTATGTTCAATGCTCATAAAACAGAAGTAATAAAAAACGCAATAGAAAGTAATTTAATGGTTGCTATTTCCAATTATAATAAAGTATCAACATCATCTGTTAATTTTTCTATGCCAAAATTAACAGACAATGATTGGGTAATGTTAACAAAAAATATTTCCATGATAACCTTTTTACAAGGATTAAGTATAGGCGGAAAAGTATATAATGGTTATGCAATTGTTCAAAACAATATAAATGATGATTTCGTATCAGAAAATTCTATATATATTGCATGTGAGGACGAATCTAATAATAATAAAGGTACCTATTATAGAGTTGATGATCCAGAATTATACAATATTATTTGGGAGAAGGAAAGTGTTTCTGTTGGAATGATAAATACTAATTTTGAAAGAAGAACAGCGGAAGCTTATTATAAAAATAACATGATAGGTGAAATATACAAAAAATTTTACTATTACCCAAAAGAAGAAATGGGTTCATATAGTTCGATAATAAATTTGAATTATAAGTCTAGATTAAGTGGAGATATATCTTCATATCTAAAAAAGGGATTAAAAGACGGATCAAATCAACAAATATATTCTAAAATTGCTAATTTGTATTATACTGCACTAGGTAGAGAAAGATGGGGAATGTATAGGGTAAATAACAAGTATGAGGAAATACAGGAAGTTCTTAGATAATTATTATCAATAATTTATAAGTATATAAAATCAAAAAAAGTAAATACTAATAATAGCTAATTTTATATTGCAGTTTTGTAAATTTATTTTCTAATAAGTTAATGTATATGTATTTTGAGAATTAATCGAATGCGACTGGAATAACTTAAAAATTCTTAGTAATTTTGCAAGGGAATCTCAAAGCCTGTCTTTGAGGGTGCTTGCAAAATTAATTAGAATTTTTTAGTGTTAAATGGAAGGTAGCCGAGATTATTCGAAAAATACATATACATTAACTTAAAAAAAGATATTATTACAAAACTTCAGAGTACGAAGGGAATGTGACTTTTTATGAAGAGTAAAATAAAAATGCTATTATTAGTATTTTTTTTAATGGTTATTTATTGTTATATATTGGCAATAGAAAATTTGCCGGACAAATTAGTTGTTCTTCAAGGAGAAAATATAAGTATGAAAACATTATTAGGTTTAAACATTAAAGAAAATTTTCAAACAATTGAAACAGCTTCAAATAACAATAAATCTATTACAGAAAATCCTGGAAAAGCAACTTTAAATGTGAGTTTATTTGATAATATATTTATAAAAAATGTTAATGTAGATATACTTCCAAAAACAAGAGTAATACCTGCAGGAAATATTGCTGGTGTAAAATTATATACAAGTCGGTGTTTTGGTAGTACGGAATGTCAGAAATACAGGGAATTGATAATAAGAAATATAAACCGTATGAAAATAGCGGTATAAAAGAAGGAGACAGAATTACTCAAATTGGCGAAATACCAATTTCTACAACAGAAGAATTAATAGAAACTGTAAATAAATCAAATGGTAATAGTATTAATATAAAATACATGCATGAAGAAGAAACAAGAGAATGTAGTATAATTCCAACCAAAACAGCAAGTAATGAATATAAATTAGGTTTATGGGTTAGAGATAGTGCAGCAGGCGTTGGAACAGTTACATTTTATGAACCAAGTACAAAAACTTTTGGAGCTCTAGGACATGGAATAACAGATATAGATACAAACGAACTAATAAATATTGCCTCTGGTGAGTTTATAACAACAAGAATATTAAATATAACAAAAGGAGAAGTAGGTAAACCAGGAAAAATTCAAGGAACAATTGATAATCAAAAAAGTATAGGAAAAATAGCTAAAAACAGTAAATTTGGAATATATGGTACTGTTGACAATTTATCAAGTTTAAATATAAATTCTAGTAAAGAAATGGATGTTGCATTAAGAGAAGAAATACAAACTGGTAAAGCTATAATATTATGTAATTTAGAAGGACAAAATGTGCAAGAATATGAAATAGAAATAGAGAAAATATTTAAAGAAAATAATTATGATAATAAAAGTATGGTTATAAAAATAACAGATGAAAAATTATTAGAAAAAACAGGCGGAATAATACAAGGAATGTCTGGTTCACCAATAATACAAAATGGGAAATTTGTAGGTGCTGTTACACATGTTTTAGTTAATAATCCAACAAAAGGATATGCAGTATTTGGAGATATGATGATAAAACAGATAAGAGAGGTGGAATAAGATTTTATAATTAATCACGTTAAGCAGGACAACGGAATTTTAAGTTAATGAACTGTAACAAAAAATGTAGAAAATATATAAAATTCATTGAAAAAAAAGTTATAATATTGTAAAATAGTGATTGTAGGAATTAGATAAGGAGTATGAATAGCAGTAATGGAAAAAGAAAAAAACAAACCAAATTTTAGATTTTTTTTAGCCTTATATTCAGCAAAAGCAATCAAAAGTATATTAGGAATGTTTAGTAAAATTTTAAAAGTAAATGGAAGTCATGTACCGGGAAATATTGCAACAAAAATATGTCCTAATTTTTTAAGCATTGTTGATAAACCTAGAAAAATAATTGCAGTAACAGGGACAAATGGAAAAACAACAACTAGCAATTTTATTGTAGATGCTTTAAAGGAAAATGGTTATAATGTTTTAAACAATAAGTTTGGTTCTAATATATTAGGAGGAATAACAACTACGTTTTTAAGCGGAGTAAACCTTAGAAACAAATCAAAATACGATATTTCTGTAATAGAAGTAGATGAAAAAAGTTCCCCTAAAATATATAAACATATAAAACCAAATTATGTTGTAGTAACAAATTTGTTTAGAGATTCTTTAAAAAGAAATGCACATTCAGAATACATTTTTGATTTAATAAACAACGCATTACCAGACACTTCTACATTAATTTTAAATGCAGATGATTTAATAAGCAATAAATTAAAGGCAAATTCAAACAATAAAAAAATATATTTTGGAGTAAACAAATTAGATATAGATGTAGAAGGATTGGATAATATTGTAAATGATGCAAGAATATGCCCTATTTGTTATTCAAAATTGAAATACAGTTTTAATAGATATCATCATATTGGACAGGCATATTGCGAAAATTGTCATTATACATCACCAAAATCCGATTTTTGCGTTGAAGAAATAGATCATAAGACTAAGGAACTTATAGTGTCTTATAACAATAAAAAAATAAAGGTTGAGATGTTATCTGATAGTATATTTAATATATACAATCAAATTGCGACAATAGCAGTTTTAAAGGAAATTGGTTTAGATGATAAAGATATACAAGAGAGTTTTAAAACAATACAAATAACTAAAAATAGATACCAAGAAGAAAAGATTAATGGATTTAAAATTATAAATCATCTTGCAAAAGGTCAAAATCCAATAGCTTGTTCTATAGTTTTTAGATATGTTAAAACAGAAAAAGGACAAAAAGAAATAATTTTATTAATAGAAGACAATCATGACAATAAAGAATCAAGCGAAAATTTTGCTTGGCTATATGATTGCGATTTTGAATTTTTAAATGACGATTCAATAGAAAGAATCATTATCCCAGGAAAAGGTTCTAAAGAGATAGAGCTTAGATTATTATTAGCTGGTGTGGAAAAAGAAAAAATTGTTTCATTAGACGATGAAAGCACAGTTGCAGATTATTTATCTTATAAAAAAGAAAATAAAATATATATATTATATGATATGTATCAACAAACAGCAGTAGATAATGTTAATAAAAAAATTACTGAAAAAATATTAAGTTTAGATAAGAACAATCAATCTTCAGGAGGTGATAATGATGATAAAAATAGAGTATCTATTTCCAGAAGTTGCTAATCTTTTTGGTGAAACCTTTAATGTAAAGTATTTAAAAAATAGTTTACAAGAAGCAGAAATTATTGAAACATCATTAACAGATGAACCTAGATTTATAAAAGAAGATATTGATATGATATATTTAGGTTCAATGTCTGAAAAATCACAAGAAATTGTAATAGAAAAATTAAAAAAGTATAAAAAAGAATTACAAGATTTTATAAATAAAGATAACGTTGTTCTATTTACAGGAAATGCTTTTGAAATTTTGGGACAATATATAGAAGATGAAAATAATAATAAAATTCAAGGTTTAAAAATAATTAATACATATGCCAAAATAGATAGAAAACATAGATATAACACATTATTTTTGGGTGAATTTGATTGTGATGAAAAAATTAAAATTTTAGGTTTTAAAACAACTTTTAGTTTTAGTTATCCAGATGAATATGAAAATTATTTGTTTAAAGCAGTAAGAGGATGTGGAATAAATAAACAGTCTAGTCTTGAAGGAATAAGAATTAATAACTGTTTTGCAACTTATTTAATTGGTCCATTACTTGTGCTAAATCCACTTTTTACTAAATATATAATGACATTATTAGGTGAAGAAAATCCTGAGTTACAATTTGAAGAAGAGACAATGGAATGCTATCACAAAAAATTGGAGATATTTGAAAAAAAAGAAACAAATTATATACAATAATACTTGAAAATTTATAAAATAAATGATAAAATACAAATAGATTAAAAAAAAACTGATTTTTCAGCAATTTTTTTAATCTTTTTTTAATTTTTATATACATTTAGTATGATTATTATTTATGTAATAGAAAAACATATTAAGGTGAAAATTTTTATAACTAATCACTGGCGCGGACTTCTAGATATATTGTCACTGAACTATAACCGGTTAAGCAAGAAAATGGAAATTTAAGGATGACTTGTAACGCTTTTCTATTATATATAGAAGTTTTTAAAATAGTAATTACATATACAGCATAAAATCAGTTTTTAAAGTGAGAAAGGAATGGAGTAGAAGTGAATACAAAGTACGTTTTTGTAACAGGTGGAGTTGTTTCTGGTTTAGGTAAAGGAATAACAGCTGCATCTCTTGGAAGATTATTAAAAAATAGGGGATATAAAGTTACAATTCAGAAATTTGATCCATATATAAATGTAGACCCAGGTACTATGAATCCTTATGAACATGGAGAAGTTTTTGTAACAGATGATGGAGCAGAAACAGATTTAGATTTAGGTCATTATGAAAGATTTATTGACGAAAATTTAACTAAAAATTCTAGTGTAACAATGGGAAAAATATATCAAACAGTAATAGAAAAAGAAAGAAGAGGAGATTATTTAGGAAAAACAGTTCAAGTAATACCACATATTACAAATGAAATTAAAGAAAAAATATATGGTTTTGAAAATACAGATACAGATATAGTAATAACAGAAGTTGGAGGAACAGTTGGCGATATAGAAGGATTATCAATTATCGAAGCAATAAGACAAGTAGGTTTAGAGAAAAATCCAGAAGATGTTGTATATATACATGTAACTTTATTACCATATATATTTGGATCAAATGAAATAAAATCAAAGCCTACACAACATTCTGTTAAAGAGTTACAAAGTTTTGGAATAAAGCCAGATATATTAGTATGTAGAACAGAAACAGATATACCAGATAGTATAAAAGAAAAACTATCATTATTTTGCAATGTTAGAAAAACAAGTGTTATACAAAATAAAACAGCAGATTCATTATATGCAGTTCCATTAATGTTAGAGCAAGAAGGACTTGCTAGAGAAGTTTGCAATCATTTAAAATTGGATAATTATGTTCCAGATAATTCAAAATGGGAAGAAATGATTAATAATATAAGAAAAATAGATGAAAATAAGATTGTAAAAATAGCAATAGTTGGAAAATATATAAAATTAGAAGATTCTTATATATCTGTAATAGAAAGTTTACATCATGCGGGATTTGCAAATAATGTTAAAGTTGAAATAAAATTAATAGATTCAGAAACAATAACAAAAGATAATGTAAAAGAAAAATTAAAAGAAATAGACGGAGTTGTTGTTCCAGGTGGTTTTGGAAACAGAGGAATAGAAGGAAAAATTGAAACTATAAAATATGTTAGAGAAAATAAAATACCATTTTTAGGAATCTGCCTTGGAATGCAAATGGCTGTTGTAGAATATGCAAGAAATGTTTTAGGATTAGCAGATAGCAATTCAGCAGAATTAGATGAAAATACTAAAAATCCTGTAATACATATAATGGAAACTCAAAAAGATGTAGATAAAAAAGGTGGAACAATGAGATTAGGAGCATATCCATGTATTATAAAAGAAGGAACATTAGCAAATAAAATATATGGAAAAACTGAAATTAGTGAAAGACATAGACATCGTTTTGAATACAATAATGAATATAGAGAAAGACTTGAAAAAGCAGGATTAATAGTATCTGGTACCTCGCCAGATGGTTTATTAGTGGAAATGGTAGAAATAAAAGAACATCCATATTTTATTGCTGGTCAATTTCATCCAGAATTAAAGTCAAGGCCTAATAAACCAGCACCATTATTTGTAGGATTGGTAAAAGCTTGTTGTCAATAGATAGTTTAATTTAGTACCATTAGTTACTAAAATAAAATTAATTGTAAGAATGAGCAGTAACATTTTTTTGAAAAGAGGGAATAGATAATGAAATCTAATAGATGGAAGACACAACTGGGAACGAATATTGAAAATGGAAAACCGCCACAATTTGTCATTTTTACAGATAGAGATGGAACAATTGATTTAGGAGATAAAAAATTAAATGGAATTTTAAAAAAGATAAATATAATGGGAGGAATAGTAATACCAACAACTGGGAGAACAGTAGGAGATATGATAGAAAGTTTAAAAAATGCAGATATATCCCCCCCAGATATTATTATAGGTGATAACGGAGCAAATATATATTCATGTAGAGAATCAAGATTTATAAATAAAATGTTATTAGAGCATGAAAAAGTTATTGAAATAATAAATCAATTTATAAACAATGGTGGAAATTCGGATTTAATAAGATATACAGATGGTAGCACTATAGTTGCCTCAAAGGATAAATATGTAGAAAGATATTATAAAAATAGTAAAGTAGCTGTTTTTTCTGAAAATATAGAAGAAGCAATTAATCATGCTTTAGAGGTAACAAAAATAACTTTAGCTGGAACTAAGGAAGATATGGAAAAAATATCTAAATATATAAAAACATTAGGATATTGGACAGATATTGGTGCTACTAAATTTCCAACTGGAACAAATGGAAATTATAGATTAGATATTGCTCAAAATAACATAAATAAGGGAAATGCTGTAAAAAAAGTGACGCACGAAATAATACAACCTAGATACGGTTATATATGTGTTGGAAATGGAGAAAATGATATACCAATGTTTAAACAAGCAATTGATGATGGAATGATTGCAGCGATTATGAAAAATTCTCCTCCAGAAATAATAAAAGAAATGAAAAAATATGCAAAAGACAAACCAGGAAGGGTAATCTTAGTACCAGAAAATAAAACTCTTGCAAATGAATTTTTATTAAAAATTGCTAAAATATTTGAGAGCAAAATGAAAGCACAACAAGAAGCAGAAAAACGTGCTAAAAAAAGAAATGAAAGGTTGCCAAATGTTCAAAGAGTAAAAACTTCTGGAGTTTCACCTAAAGGAAGATTTGGGAAGAATGCAAGAAACAGAGAAAATGAGAAAATTATATAGCAATTGCTAGGGCGGGCTTAAAGCTCTATTAGCTGTGAACTGTAACAATATTTTTAAAAATAAAAAATCTATTGACAAGAAATAAAAGTAAATATAAAATAGAAGCATAAACAATAAAAAATACCGTTTAAGAGAAAAGTGTACATTGAAAAGTAAATAAAGTGAGTGTTACGTTGTTTTAAGCAGAATATGTAAAAGATGTGCATATTTTTTGAAAAAACGGTAAAAATAAGAAAAAACAAAATGAAATTATGTTTATATAAAATATAATGAAAGGAAGAAAATACTTATGAAAAAAAATAAAGGTATAACATTAATTGCGTTAGTCCTAACAATCATCGTATTATTAATTTTAGCTGGTGTGAGTATTATGACTTTGGCTGGAGATAACGGATTATTAACAAGAACAGCAAATGCAAAGGAAAAAACAAAAAGAGCGGAATTGCAAGAAGTAGCGGATTTAGCATATCAAAGTGCAGTGATAAAGCAAATAGCGGGAGAAAATGTTGATGATTTTCTAGCTGAAATAGCAAGAGAAATGACATTAGCAGGTTATGAGATAGAAGATGAACCTGCTAATCCATCAACAGTAACAGGAGTTAGTTTAGTAGAGTTAGATGAGAATAATAGTGAAGTTTCAATAACAACTGGAACAACTCTAAGTATGAATACAGGAAATTCAAATGCAAGGAGACTAAAAGTTAAAGAATTAACAGCAGGTGGAGGACAAGAAAAAAATTATTATGTAAAAAAAGATGGATTATATCATCAGATAACTATATCATCAAATAAAGTTGTAGTTGCAGAAAATGGAGTTGCAACATTGGGAGATGATAGTGCAGAAAATGTAATTACTCTTACTGTTACAGGTTTAACCGGATTAGTAAAGGTAGGAGATACTGTATTAACTGGAACGACAGCAACTGTTGAAGCCGGAAATATAATAACAATAACACCAGCAGATGAAAAAGTTGATGAAGCGAGTGTATCTGTAACATTAAATGATGATACACAAAATAAATTTGAAGTTGGTGTAGTAATAATTAAAGAATTAACAGTGGCAGATATATTTGACAGTACAGGAAATGACTCTAACAAACTTCATATAGGAGACTTTGTAGATTATACAGCAGGGAACTGGGATGCAGCTTCACTTGCAAAAATAAAAGCATCTGGAGCTAATAAAGAAGCTACAACATCTATACCAACTGCGGGATATACATTTGGCGGATTCGGAAGTACGGCAAGTAGAGATGGAAATGCCTTACCAGGTAATGATTCTTATGAATATGTTAAATATACAAGTGGAGGTGAGGAGGTCACAGGATGGAGAGTTTTTGATGCAGATACTACAAATAATAAGATAACGCTTATATCAGCAGGATGTCCAGAAGATTATTATCATCCATGTGGAGATGATTATGGGTATATAAGTCAATATATATTGACAGGAGATAGTACAGGGATACCTAATACTTTAAATTTAAGTTCGTATAAACCAAGAGATTGGACAATGTACGAAAATAGTAGTAAGGGAGCAATTGCTAATTCGGCTGTAGCGTTATCAAAAACAAGATTAGAAGAATGGTATTCTAAGTATATAGTTTCAAATGCAAATATAGAAGATAATTCAACATTTCAAATAATTTATGATAATAATTACAATGAAAAAGATTATACAAAATATAATACATTAATTGATAATTACTCATATTATTGGCTTGCGTCTCCTTACCTTAGTGATACGAGATTTTTGTATCGAGTGTACCCTGCTAGCATGTTTGTAAGTATGAATGGTGATTATGCGTTTGGTGTGCGTGTCCTAGTTTCTATATCTGGAGTACAATTAACAAAATCTACAACAACTAAAACATTGCAGGACCCAAGAGAAAGTAGTACGACATATGCATACGCATATTGGAATATACAACCAAATAACCAAGCGAACAACCCATAATAATTAAGAATAGTCCTAGCAGGTCTTGTGTCTGCTGGGACCGGCGTATATTTACGGAGGAGCAAAAATGGGCGTTATAAATAGACTTTGTCAAGTCTAGTGTGTGAAATTTTTTATTTTTTTTTTATTATAGGTAGTGCGGTATACATAATATCGCACTATTTATTTAATTTATTAAATCTTTCTAAAATATTATCTATAAATGCTTCTACATCAATAGTTTTATCCTCTGTTATAGTTTTAAAGAAAGCTGGTCTACAACAATTCCCGTTCGGACAATCCAGCTTCGTATCGTAACAACAACAATACCAGCAACAACAATGGTTTCCGTGTCTCACTCTAATATTATTTCAGATTATATATTTTACGGAATATATACAGCAAAGTATTAGATATTAAAGAGACTTATCCCATCCTAATTTAGGTAAACATGTATCAGTAGAATATGTATTAGTAGGTGTAAACAGAATATATGTATTCTACGCTATTTTCTGCAATAGAAAGAATTTTTGTATATCATAGAACAGACTCTGTTTAAGTTTTTGTGAGGAAGAAATGAATGAAGTATTTTTAATAGGTAAAATTATAACTTGTGTTAATTTTGGATTTATGATAAATTCTAAACATTTAAGTAAGGTAACATTTAATTTGAAAACAGTAGATGAGCAAATTATACAAATATGTGCTTATGATAAAATAGCAGATTATGTATATAGCAATTTAAAACAGGGGGATAATGTTTTTATTTATGGCAGATTATGCAGTAATAGAGTTAATTTAATAAAAATAAAATCTTTATAACTAATCACTCGCGCGGACTTCTAATTATATATGGCTGACTAGTAACCATTAATGTGAAAAAATAATGTTACTATTTAATGGTTTGCTTCTTAAAATCTTACAAAAGGTTGATATATCAACCTTTAAAACACTTTATTATGAAAAAACATTAAATAGTAACAAAATAATATAAAATAGTGTGAAAACTATTGCAATTTGGCATAAAATGTGATAAACTAATACGCGTATTAATCACACAGAGCGAGTTTTGAAGGAAGTGCCTAAAAGGTCCTAATAAACAAAGAACTTTGTGGAAGAATAACAAAAAGGGAGGAATTTAAAATGGCAGTAGTTGCAATGAAACAATTACTAGAAGCAGGTGTTCATTTTGGACATCAAACAAGAAGATGGGATCCAAAAATGGCTGAATATATATTTCAAGCTAGAAATGGAATTCATATCATCGACTTACAAAAAACATCAAAAAAAATAGATGAGGCATATGCTTTCATCAAAGAACAAGCAGAAGAGGGAAAAACAGTTCTATTTGTCGGAACTAAAAAACAAGCACAAGAGTGCATGAAAGAAGCTGCACAAAAATGTGGAATGTACTATGTTGATCAAAGATGGTTAGGTGGAATGTTAACAAACTTTGAAACAATTCGTGGAAGAGTACAAAGATTAAAAGATTTAGAAACAATGCAAGAAGATGGTACATTTGATGTATTACCAAAAAAAGAGGTAATATTATTGAAAAAAGAAATGGAAAAACTAGAAAAAAATCTTGGTGGAATAAAAGAAATGGAACAATTACCAGGAGTTATATTCTTAGTTGACCCTAAAAAAGAAAGAATAGCAATATTAGAAGCTAAAAAATTAAATATTCCAGTTGTAGGTTTAGTTGATACAAACTGTAATCCAGAAGAATTAGATTTCCCAATTCCAGGAAATGACGATGCTATAAGAGCTGTTAAATTAATAGCAGATGTTATGGCAAATGCAGTTATTGAAGGAAGACAAGGGGAAAGTTTCGAACCAGAAATGGAAGAACAAGTAATTGAAGAAGAAGCTACAAGTATGGAAGAAGTAGTAGAACAAGTAGAAGAATAAAATAAATAATAAGGAGGGCATATCTTAACTTAATAGTAAATGTTATAGATAAGGTATGTCTTTTTAACATATTATTTTTATAAAATATAAAAGGAGGAATTATAAAATGGTAACAGCAAGTTTAGTAAAAGAGCTTAGAGAAAAAACAGGAGCAGGAATGATGGACTGCAAAAAAGTTTTAACAGAAACAGATGGAAACATGGAAGAAGCAATTGTATTATTAAGAGAAAGAGGAATTGCAAAAGCAGCTAAAAAAGCAGGAAGAGTTGCAGCAGAAGGTTTAGTAGAATGCTATGTTTCAGAAGATGGAAAAACAGGTGCAATTGTTGAAGTAAATTCAGAAACAGACTTTGTTGCTAAAAATGAAGAATTCAAATCTTTTGTTATGGATGTTGCAAAACAAGTTGTAGAAAAAAATCCAAAAGATGTAGAAGAATTATTAGCACAAGAATCTATTATAGTTAGTGGAAAAACAGTAAATGAAGTTTTAGTAGAAAAAATTGCTACAATTGGAGAAAATCTAAATATAAGAAGATTTGAAAGATTTGAATCTGAAGGTTTAATAGAAAAATATATTCATGGTGATGGAAAAATAGCTGTTTTAGTTAATATGAAAAAAGGGACTAAAGAAGTTGCAAAAGATGTTTGTATGCAAATTGCTGCAGCTAGACCAGAATATTTAGACGAAGCTTCAGTTCCAGCTGAAAGAATTGAAAAAGAAAAAGAAATATTAAAAGCTCAAACAATGAATGAAGGAAAACCAGAAGC
>CAMJYG010000029.1 GCA_946409935.1 uncultured Clostridium sp.
ACAATTTTTTAGTAAATTGGGCTACCTTTTTGTGTGTTTAGGGCTGAGTAGTAACGATTCAAATGATGAAAAAAAATCACAAAACACATTATTCAAGAGGAAAAGCATGCTTAAATAGGCATAAGACACAAATGATTGAAAAATCGACAAGTGGTATAACTCTAATTGCTTTAGTAATAACGATAATCGTGTTGTTGATATTAGCAGGGGTAACAATAGCCACATTAACGGGAGAGAACCGGAATACTATCTCAAGCGCAGAATGCTAAGAAAGTAACCGAAAATGCAGCAGCAGAAGAAAAAGTAAAAGTAGAGGTAATGGGAAGTTATGGAACAAATGGAAATTTAGATGCAGGTAAACTAGTATCTAATTTATCAAAGATTTCAGGATATGGAGGAGTAACTGAAACAGCAGGAACAAGATTCCCAATGACAGTAACAGTAGATGGAAAGTCATTTACAATAAGTGCAACTGGAGCAGTAGAAAAATCAGGACCAAGACCAACAGTAACAAGTGTAACAGTAACATTAGAAAATGGAGATGAAGTTCCAGAAGAAAAAGTAGAAGAAGGAACAGTATTAAAAATTAATTTAACAGCAAATATAGAAGGAGGAACAATAACTTCAATATCACCAAGTGTACCATATACAACAAATGGAACAGAAAAAAGTAAGACGTTTACAATAACAGGTTCAGCAGATGGAGAAAGTTATAGTATAGAATATACAGTACAATTGTCAGAATATTATGCAGAGCCAGATCCAGAAGCAGGAAAAACAACAAAATCAAAGAATAGAACATTAGCAGGAAAAACAGATACAACATTAATGACATATAAAAACCCAGTAATCCCACAAGGATTTAGTGCAATAGATACAGCAGATGCAAAATGGGAATATACGAATGAAACTACATTAGATGAAGTAAAAGATTGGAATAAAGGGTTAGTAATAACGGATGGCATAGATTCAGAAGGAAATAGTACAGGAAATGAATTTGTATGGGTACCATGTACAACACAGAGTGTAGACTCAACATCACCTATAGTACAATATTCAAAAAATACAACATATCCTGGTTTACAAACTGGTTTAGGTGATGCAGATGATAGTGATGGAAGCTATAGTGCAATTCCAGTAACAGAAAACACACAAATAAATACATATGGGGGATTCTATGTAGCAAGATATGAAGCAGGATTAGCTTCAGCAATAAATGACCCAAGCGCAACAACAACACATGCAAATGACAATTCCAACACATTACCAGTAAGTAAATACGGAAGTAAAGTATGGAACTATATAAGTTTTAACAATAGTTATGTAGCAGCTCAAAAAATGATAAATGATAGTACAACATATGGAAATAATAAAAGTGGATTAATAACAGGAACACAATGGGATACAATAATGAAATGGCTAGAAAGTGCAAATATAGGCGTATTAACAAGTAATCAAAATTGGGGAACATATAGAACATTAACATATAGTTATGCAGGAACACAAAATAATTCATATTTTACATATGGAAGTTCTTTAGGAGCATGGTCAAATGGAGCATTTTCTCATACAGGAAGTAATAATAGTATAAGTGATTCAAACAAGGTATATTATCATGCATCAGGATTAAACACATCTTATAAATTAGCAAATAGTGATACTCCAATTAGTGGATATCCAAAAAATATAGCTGATTTAGGTGGAAATTTATGGGAATGGACTAGCGAAACATATACATCAGGAAGCTCTAGCGGCCGCGTGTCTCGTGGTGGTAATGCTAACGGTAGTGCCACTGGCTACCCAGCATCTTGCCGTGGCAGCGGTAGGCCTGCCAACACTGGCTGCGCCGTAGGTTTCCGTGTCGTGCTTTATATCCAGTAGCACTGGACACTGTGTAGTACGAAGTTAGTTAAAGAAAATGTATTATAATTATAGTTTATTAGAAGAATGACAAAACTAGGTAAATGAAAGGTCTGGGTTTATCCCAGACTTCTTCAATGGAGGAAAGAGAAATAGAAAATCTAACACCTGATGAAAAAGTAACTAAAAGACAAGAAAAATCTGCCCCAATTTTAAAAAAATTCTATGATTGGGTTTCTTCGACGAGCCAAAAATATATAACCAATAAGAAGCTTAAAGAAGCTTTAACATATGCTGAAAATCAAAAAGAAAATCTGATTAAATTTTTAGATGACGGAAGGATTCCTATGACTAACTCAAAAGCAGAACGTGCCATTAGACCATTTGCAGTACATAGAAAGAACTGGTTATTTGCAGATTCAGTTGAAGGTGCAAAAGCAAATGCAATATATTATAGTTTGATAGAATCAGCCAAAGCTAACAATTTGAATATTTATAAATATATAAAATATTTGTTAGATGAGTTGCCTCAATTAGAAGGTGAACAAACAGAAGATGCTATAGAAAAATATTTGCCATGGTCGAAAGAACTTCCAGAAGAGATATTAAGTTTTCAAGGTACATATAAGGAAATCGATTTAGGATAAATCAATAACCTCAGGTGTTGTCCATATTATATTGGATCTACCTGAGGTTTTCAAGTACGCGTTTTTATCGATCGCTTACCTTACTTAAATTTCATTCCTTTCCTTTCTAATTATAGAAATATTATAAAATAAAAATAAACAAAAATCAACCCTAAAAGGTTTTTAAAATAGAAAATAAAGGTGATTAAAAGCGGCAATTTGTTGTTGTATAATTAAATAAATACAGAGAATTGCAGGAAATTCAGCCTTGAAAGGAATGATGTAAATGGAATGGTATGAAAGATTTTTAGTAAAGGAAAATTGGGTGAAAAAATCTGCTGAAATAGAAGGTAATTTGTATGATAGATTAAAAGAGATTTCAGAAAAGGAGATAGAAGCATCTGTAAATAAAATCATAGATGCATGCATAAATGATTTGCAATTGCAAGAAAAAATAATCATATATAAAAAGGAAGATAATGAAATAAATGTAGCAAGGTCTGTTATAATTAGAGAATCCATGTACAAAAAATTGGAAGATATGAGGGAAAAATATGGTATATCTATTTCAAAATTAATTAACATAGCTATAAGAGCAGGCATTGAAAAGTATGATAAAAAATAATCTGTAATTATTTAGGTTATATTCAAATTTTTGAATTTTATTGAAAATATTTTTTGCATATGATATACTAAAAAACGAAATATTAAATAAGTTCAAAAGAAGGGGAGATTCAAATGAAAAGTAAAAAAACAAGAGATTTTAAATACAAAAATAAAGTAAGTACATTAAATAGTGAATCAAATCAGAAAAAAAGAAAGGAAAAAGGTGTTACATTAATAGCTTTAATAGTAACAATAATAATTTTATTTATATTGGCTGGAATTACTATTAGTTCATTAACAGGAGATAACCGGAGTTGTAACAGAAGCAAAAAATGCAAAAGATTCTGTTGAATATACAGCATTACAGGAAAAAATTAGAGAAGAAGTACTAAAATGCTATAAAAAGAATGGAACGCTTGATGCAGATAAACTAAAAACAAAATTGCAAAACTTAGGTGTAGTTATAGAAACAGAAGGAACAAGATTTCCAATGACAGTTGGAATAGATGGAAAAGTATTTGAAATAGACTCAAGTGGAACAATTGAAAAAACTACAGCAAAAATTATAACAAGCAATTTGAAAATAACAAAAACAGATGGAACAGAAATAACAGAAAGTTCAATCAATAAACCAGAAGAAGGAACGGCTGTAATTGTAAGTTTTGATGTAGAAATAGCAGAAGGAACAATAACAGCAGTAAACAAGGGAACATTAGCAAATGGAAAAGTAGAATATACAACAGATGGAACAGAAACAGAAATAGAATTTGAATTTACTATAATGGGAACATCAAGTGAAGAAGGTGATGGCACAGAATATATAGTGCAGTTATCTCAATATTACAAAGCAAATACAACATCAGGTAGAACAGCAAAAACAAGTAATAGAACATTATCAGGAACAACAGATACAACAAAAATGACATATAAAAACCCAGTAATTCCACAAGGATTTAGTGCAATAGACACAGAAAGTGCAAAATGGGAATATGAAAATGAAGAGACTTTAGATGAAGTTAAAGGATGGAATGACGGACTTGTAATAAAAGATGATTTAGATAATGAATTTGTATGGGTACCATGTACAACAGGAACATCAGATGATGTAGTAACATATTCAAAAAAATATGATTACCCAACATATATTTCATCACCATCATCATCAAATTTAATAGATGCGACAGATACACAGAAAATTAGTGGAGTAGAATATAAGGCAATTCCAGTAATAGAAACTACACAAATAAGCACATATGGAGGATTCTATGTAGCAAGATATGAAGCAGGATTAGCTTCGGCAACGAATGATCCAGAAACTTCAAAACATGTAAATAATAATTATAATTGTATACCAGTAAGTAAATATGGAAGTAAAGTTTGGAATTATGTAGATTATGACCATAGTTATGTGGCTGCACAAAAAATGATAAATAATAGTACAAAATATGGAAATAATAAAAGTGGATTGATAACAGGAACACAATGGGATACAATAATGAAATGGCTAGAAAGTGCAAATATAGGCGTATTAACAAGTAATCAAAATTGGGGAACATATAGAACATTAACATATAGTTATGCAGGAACACAAAATAATTCATATTTTACATATGGAAGTTCTTTAGGAGCATGGTCAAATGGAGCATTTTCTCATACAGGAAGTAATAATAGTATAAGTGATTCAAACAAGGTATATTATCATGCATCAGGATTAAACACATCTTATAAATTAGCAAATAGTGATACTCCAATTAGTGGATATCCAAAAAATATAGCTGATTTAGGTGGAAATTTTGCGGAATGGACGAGTGAAGTTAGTTTAAATGATGGGGCAGATGTGAGAGTTATACGTGGTGGTACGGCTAGTTATAAGGGTGGACATGATGAGGCTGCTTCTTCCCGCACCGATGACA
Organism: uncultured Clostridium sp.; assembly: GCA_946409935.1. Lineage (GTDB taxonomy): Bacteria > Bacillota > Clostridia > TANB77 > CAG-508 > CAG-269. Next base: position 5,006 of record CAMJYG010000029.1, read on the forward strand.
AAAAAAAATACAATTACGAAAGCTTAGGTTATCGTGTCGTGCTTTATATCCAGTAGCTTACACTAAGAAGTACATACTTAGTTAAAGAAGATACATTGTAAGAATACACAAAAGCACTTAATTTTATATACTTACAGGAAAGGAAAGATTCAAATGAAAAATGAACAAGTTTTTTTAGAAAAAGAAACAATAAAAGCATATATAAAAGAAAACAAAAAAAATAGCGGTGTTACACTAATAGCACTAATAGTAACAATTATAGTTTTATTAATACTTGCAGGAATTACGGTAATTTCTGTAACAGGACAAAATGGATTAATAAATCAAGCTGAAGAAGCTAAAACAATGGGTAATAATAATTCAATAAAAGAACAAATTGAAATTGCTGTATTAAATGCTATGAGTAATAAAAAGTCTAAAATAGATGAAACGGTATTAAAAAGTTGGCTGACAAAGTCATTTGGACCAGAGGGAACAGGATTCAATTTATCAAAAGACGAAATAGAAAATAATAAAATTAGATATGTAATAACTGTATCACAACAAAAATATACAATAGACGAAGATGGCGAAGTAACTGAGAAAGAACCTACATTAAATATAGTAGATTTAGCGTGGGTTGATGAAGATGGAAATGTAATATCTGGAAAATTGTTATCTAATACTACTTCATATATAAGATTCAGAGTAGAAGATGGAACAGATATAGTAGTTAAGGATTCATCAGAAACAACAATCGAACTAGTTGATGGATATTATAAAAAATCAATAACTGAAAATGGAGATTATACATTTACTGTAACTGGAAAAGTTGAGGGAAAAAATGCAACAAAAACTGTAAGTAAAAGCATAAGTGATTATTTCACTATACCTGCAGGTTTAACAATTGGTTCAATAGTTAAATATGAACCAACAGGGACATATAATTGGAATGCGGAATATGCAACATCTTATACATCAGGAACAGCAGACTATACGAACGCAAGTAAAACATTACAGACAGTAAAGACAGGAAGTAGCGTTACAAGTGGAAATCAAGATATGTCTGTAAGATCGTGGAGAGTATTATCAATAGATGAAAATACAGGAAAAGTACAGCTAGTACCACAAATAACAAATTCTAATACAGTAGAATTACAAGGACCACAAGGTTACAATAATTCTGTAAAATTATTAAATGATGCATGCTACAATTTGTATAGTACTCAAAATAGTAGTGGAGTTGATATAATTTCAGCAAGAAGTATAAATATTGAAGACTATGAAGGCGAGAATGGGACGGCAAAGGGAAGGACACTTTTAGACGCAACAATTACAGATGACAAAGCAAATTATACTAGTGGGGGTGGAGTTAAATATGGAGAAACATATTCAACTGAATATACATATTCAGGAAAGCAGAAAAGAAATTTTAATGGAGAGTATATAGAGTCGAAAACATATCCAGTGATTTATGAAAGAGAAGAAAGTAGTAGAATAAATGAGACAGTGACTGTAGCAGAGGGGAAAGAAGTTGATTTGGGTTTAAGTAGTCAAATGCAATTAATAGAAAGAAATGAAGGAACAACCTCAAATCCATATGGGGGAGCAAAGACTGCAACTGTGGGAATAAGACCAAAACAGACAGCATATAAATTGGGAGAAAATTATACTGCATTTTCAGAAAAATTTAAGGAATATGCAAGTGGAAAATCATATGCTGATTTGCTTTTGCCAAGTGGAAAAGATACGAATTATTGGATAGCTTCGCGTTGTGTGGAGCTTAATAATTCAATGTGTGGTTTTATTATCAGATATGTATATGGTGGATTGTTTGGAAAGGATCAAATAACTGATTCTAGATGTGCAATATATACGGGTGCGGGACATCCTTTATTTCCTATAGTTTCTTTAAGTTCTGAACTAATAACAAAGGTTGAAAATGTTGAAGATACTTTCCAAGTTAATATTTAAAAATCAATAAGTGCTAGTAAGTTTATTTGTAAATGAGCTAGGACTGTTTTAATTTTCAGAAGATAATATATTATATTTTAGTGAATAGAAAGGAATGACATTTATGAAAATACAATTTGGCGACAGAATAATAGAATCAAAAGAGAAAATATCAATTCAAGAATTATTAAATGAAGATATAAAGAATAGCAAATATGCTACAGTAGGAGCTCTATTTAATAATGAGTATGTAAATTTAGATTATAAGATAAAAAAAGATGGAAAAATAGAGCTAATAAATACTAAATCTAAGCAAGGAGCAAAAATATATAGAACGACGTTAATATACATACTTGCAAAAGCATTTGAAAAATTATATCCAAATGAAAAATTGGTTACAAATTATCAATTAAATAATGCTATGTATTGTGACGTAGAAAATTTTGAAATTACAGATGAGTTTTTAGAAAAGCTTACAAATGAAATGAGAGACATAATTCAAAGAGATTTACCAATAAAACAAGTAATAATGACAAGAGAAGAAGCAAAAGAATTTTATGAAAAAAACGATACTCCAAAAGGAAGATTGCAATATGATTTAACAGAAAATGAAGAAATATATATGTATTTTTGTGAAGATTATTATAATTATTGTTATGGAACAATGGCAAATAGAACAGGAGTTGTACCAGTATTTGAGCTAATAAAATATAATCAAGGATTTTTATTAAGATACCCAAAATCTGAAGAACCAGAAAAATTACCTAGGTTTATTCAAAACAAAAAATTAGCATGGGCTTTAAATGAATATAAAGACATACATAGAATTTTAAATATAGAAACAGTATATAGATTAAATAAATCTATAACAGAAAATAAAATAAAAGATTATATTATGTTAGATGAGGCATTACATGAAAAGAAAATAGCAAATATTGCAGATAAAATAGTAAAAAATAGAAATGTAAAAATGATTTTAATTGCAGGACCATCATCATCTGGAAAAACAACATTTGCTCAAAGACTAGGAATTCAGCTTAGAATTAATGGTTTAAAGCCAATAACAATATCTGTAGATAATTATTTTGTTGAAAGAGAAGATACACCAAGAGATGAAAATGGAGAATATAATTTTGAAGATATAGAAGCAATAGATTTAAAATTATTTAATGAACATTTAACAAAATTACTAAAAGGTGAAGAAATAGATGTTCCAAAGTTTGACTTTAAGGTTGGAACAAAAAGATATGATGGCGAAAAAATGAAATTAGAAGATGACGAAATCTTAGTAATAGAAGGTATACATTGTTTAAATGACAAATTAACAAGTAGTATAGAAAAAGACAAAAAATACAAAATATATATCAGTGCATTAACAGTATTAAATATGGACAGATATAATAGAATATCTACAACAGATAATAGGTTAGTAAGAAGAATAGTAAGAGATTATCAATTTAGAAGCTATAGTGCGAAAGACACAATAAGAGCTTGGCCAAAAGTAAACAATGGAGAAGAAAAAAATATATTCCCATATCAAGAAGAAGCAGACAGTATATTTAATACATCTTTAATATACGAGCTTGGTGTATTAAAAGGATATGCAATTCCATTGCTAAAAAAAATAACGGAAAAAGAACCGGAATATGCAGAAGCAACACGACTAATAAATATGCTTAAATACTTTAAAGAAATACCAGCAGAATATGTTCCAACAAATTCATTATTAAAAGAATTTTTAGGAGGAGGAGACTTCAAATATTAATTGCCATAGGGACGCCCCTTTTGGCAATTTTTTGCCATGGGGACACTCCTTGGAGCATCTGCGTCTTTTAATAAAGTGAGGAAGGAATGAATGTTTTATGAAAATTAGAAATTTTACTGAAATAGATGAAGAGTTTATATGTGAAAATTGTGGAAAAAGAGTTACTAAATTAGGGTATTCTTGTAGAAATCATTGCCCATATTGCTTACACTCAAAACATGTAGACAAAAATCCAGGAGATAGGCAAGAACAATGTCATGGAGATTTAGAACCTGTGAGCTTAGAAATTGATGGAAAAAAAGGTTATGTTATTATTTTTAAATGCAAAAAATGTGGAGCAATAAGAAAAAATAAAGCTGCTAAAGATGATAATATGGATTTAATAATAGATTTAAGTAGTAAACAGTTGTAATATAGTTAAAGTTCGGTGACAATATATCTAGAAGTCCGCACCAGTGATTAGTTATAAAAATTTTTTCAACTAAATTTATGTATTATAAGAGAATAATATTGAAAATGAAAAAATTGCCAAAAGGGGCGTCCCTATGGCAATTTTTTTAGATTTCCATTAGTATAGTCTTTTCCTTCAAATCTACTTCCAGAGTTAACAGTTGTTATGATTTTTTTAATCTGTTCAATGTTTTCTTCTAATATATCAATTCTTACTGAATCAATACAAAAATCTTTATATGATATTGAAGTTATTTTACTATTATACAAAGTAGTAACTGTTTGAATGTTATCTGGAATAATAGGAAATTTCATATTTAATCTATCTTTTAGGTAATAAGAATTATTTGTTTTACATTTTGCGGAGCATTCTGGATAGCATTTGTCTGATTCTCCAAGTAAACAATAATTCATATTCATAAGAGGAGTTCTTCCATATATTATTAATTCTTTTTTTAAATAAGTATAAGTACATAAAGTATCTATTGAAGCTTTATCTAATTCTGGAGATATTGTGTAAGTATTAATTCCAAGTTTTTTTAATTCTAAAACAGAATTGCTGTTAAATATATTAAAGGTGTAATTACCAATTAATTTAAAAGATTTATTTATATTATTAAATAAATTATTTAATAAATTTATTGTACCTATATTTGAAACTACAAATCCATGAATATTGTATTTTTTTACAGAGTTTTCAGCGTAAGTAAAAAATAAGTTTCTGTAGTTTCCCTTAATTATAGTTGGCATATATATGTACATATCAAATTTGGTACTTAATTGTTTTAATATATTGCTATATTTCTTGCTTATAAAGAATTTTAAAGGTATATATATATAATTTATATTTTCTAAAACGGAATAATCATAATCTAAATTTAAAGTATTTAATAATAAAGATATTTTAGGTTTTTCTTTTGTAAGTTGATTTATATTAATTGAGTTTTGTGATTCTTTATAATTAATATTGTTATCATTTATTATAAAATTTTTATTAGTTTCATTTTCGATAACAGTATAGTTTTTTATTTTGTTCTCATTAATTTTTCTAAAACATTTTGATATTGCAAATTTTTCTACTTCTTCTAGTGCAAGTCTTCGAAGTTCATTTAAAGAACTTATTTTAGGAATAAATGAATTTGGACTTAATTCTACATTTATATTTTTAAATTGATATGGAGAATCAGTAGTTTTAGATATTTGTTTTATTACTGTTTCTTTATCTAAAGGTCTATTTTGTGCAACTACAGGAAATTCATCTATTTGACATTTTATTTCCAAATCTTTATATAAATCTAAATTATTTGCAGGAATTATTGAAATGGATAAAGGTTCTCCTTTTTTTATAGCTACTTTGCAGTTTAAAAAAATTTTTCTACTTTCTTTTTTATAAGAATCTTTCGCTAAATTAGATAGCGCTTTAGAAGACATCTTATATACATTATCATTAACAGAAATATTTCCTTTCATTCTACCAATTACTACAGTTTGACCTACTTTAGTTTCTGTTATATTTTTTTTCCCTTCAAGTAATTCGGAAACAGTATAACTTCCAGTTTCTTTTTCTAAAGATATTGTATCTCCAATGCTTATATTTTCTTTTAATTTTATTGTAATAAGGCCTTTATTTTTGTTGTAATTTTGGACTTTTCCTAAATATAATCCCATATTATTAGGTTTATCTTTAAATACTAAATTTTTATTTGGCTCATTACTTAAATGACCAGAAGAAGACATTCCACGATTAAAAACTTGCATTAATTCTTTTTTATCATTTTTATCAATTATATATGGTTCATTTGATTGAGCTAAATTTATATATTTTTTGTAAATTCTAGTAACTGTTGCAACATATTCAGGAGATTTCATTCTTCCTTCTATTTTTAAACAATGTACGCCGGATTTTATAAGAGTTGGCAAATATTCTAAAGAACATAAATCTCTAGTACTTAGTAGATGTCCAAAATTAATTTTTTTATCATTTTCTAGTAATTCATAAGGTAGTCTACATGGTTGAGCACATTTTCCACGATTTCCAGACCTTCCACCAATCATACTAGAAAATAAACATTGACCAGAATATGAAATACATAATGCACCATGTGCAAAGCATTCAATTTCTATATTAGTATTTTTACAAATGTAATCAATTTCGTCAGTTGAAAGTTCTCTTGACAATACCACTCTTTTAAATCCCATATTTTGTAATTCTAAAGCTCCAGTTAAATTATGTACGGTCATTTGAGTACTAGCATGAATCGGTAAATCTGGAAACATGTTTATAAGTGTTTTAGCAAGCCCTAAATCTTGTACTATAATTGCATCTATTCCAAATTTATAGGCACTTTTAGCTAAAGATATGGCATCGTCGAATTCGTCATCTTTAATTAGTGTGTTTAATGTTAAATGTGTTTTTACACCTCTAATTTTTGCATATTGAATTGCTTTTTGTAATTCTTCTAAATCAAAATTATGAGCATAGGCTCTTGCACTAAATAAATTTGCTCCGAAATATACACTATCAGCTCCATTTTGAACAGCAGCTTTTAGACAATCAAAATCACCAACAGGTGAGAGTAATTCTAACATTTTTATTTTCCTTATTTAATATATTTAAGTTTTTTATGGATACTTATAAACCTTTATAGTAAAAAAACATACAATAAATTTATTAGTATTATAATTGACTCCATTATACCATACATTTTTTTAGATATGTAAAAAAATATACAATTATATAAAAAAAATTCATTTTATTGTAATAAAATTGTAATATTTCATACAAATGTTTGAAAAGTGCTTGATTTTAAAGCTTTTTTATGGTAAAATTAAAGTAGTATTTAAAAAGAGAGGTGGAAACTTAAAGCATAGCTTTAAGGAAAATTATATGAGAAATAAAGAAAACGGTGTTAAAGCTTTTTTTAAGGGTTTATGGATAAATGATGATAGTGATGCTGATTTTTATGAAAGTATTGCAGGAGAACCTCAAGAAGTTCAAGAAGCACTTATTGCATCTCGTGATAAGAGGTTAAGAGGATTAGAAATCACACATGATGCAAGTACAAGGAGTAATAGCGCAAGTAGAAAAAAAAGTAGAGGTGTTATTGATAAAGTTAAGCCTAGAAGATACTTTAAAGAACCAGAAGATAGTAGAGCCCAAAAAGATGTAGACATTGAAAGAGAGTTTTCAGATTTTTAATAGAAAGATAATTGTAGCTATAAAATACAAGAAATCTAAATTTCTTGTATTTTTATCTTGACAAATGGATAAAATATCGCTATAATTAATAAGTCTTAAATATATGGCGAAGTAGCTCAGTTGGCTAGAGCATTCGGTTCATACCCGAAGGGTCATGTGTTCGAATCACATCTTCGCTACCAGAAATTGCTCAAAAAATGGGCAATTTTTTTTTGAAATATTGCTATAAAATTGATAACAAAAAAGAAATTTATTTTATTGACAAATTCGACATATTTCGCTAAAATTAGGTTAGCTTATAAAAAAATAATACTCTTAATTATTATAGTATATTTAATAAAGAAAAGGAGTAAGGTATTATGGATGGAATTATTCCACAAATTGCTAAAGAAAATAATTACTACCAAAATAGGGAAGAATTACCTGCAGAAGTATTAGAAGATTTAATTTTTTATGCAATGGAAGGCTATCATAGAAACTTATGCTCTCTTAATAAAGATTCTACTTATGTGACTAAAAGGCAAATAATCGAAGCTAATAGTCGTATACAAAAAGGTGATAATCTAAAAAGAGCAAATGTTTTAGCATGGATGTTGCAGTTAGCAAAAGAAAATGTTGATGTAAAAGAAATAATGATACGTTTTTTTGACAAGGGGATAATTAGAACAATTTTTGAAGAATACGAGTTTAGATTATCTAGATTAACAGAAGAAGAAAAGCAAGAGATATTACAATATTTAGAACGAGATAGTGAAAACGAAAGAGCAGTAGTTGAAAAAAAGACAAAAGAAGAAACTAAGGTTGATGAAATTAATTTAAAAAGAGGAAAATTGGGAAAATTATATAAAATTTTAAACACAGAAATTTCGTTAATACCTAAAAGAGAAATTTCATAAATTTAATAAATTATATTTGTATAGTTATGTTAGAGTTTTATAAAAGTATGAGGATATGATAATGAAAAATGGAATTTCTAAAAATAATGACTTTAAAAATCAATTTATAGTTGATGGAATAGATGAGAAAAATAAAAAGTTATATAAAAGTGCTGAAGATAAAAAGAAAATGGATGAAATAATTAATTTAATTGAATCAAATCCACAGATATTAAATAATTTGAGTTATTCAAAGTTGGAAAAGATTGATGAATTATATGATAAAAAAATTGAAGAACTAAAAGCTCAAATAATAAAATTAAAAAAAATAAATAATTAATATATAAATTAAAAGTTCTAATTCTTATATAGATTTAGAGCTTTTTAAAATTAGTAAAAAATATTGAAAAAATAAGAATTAAAATATATAATTAGTAAAGAAAAAATTATACATTTAAAATATGATTTTAAATATACCAAGTAATAATTTGAGGAAAGGAACGATATAAAATATGAAAGAAGAAAATCAAAAAGGAATAACATTAATAGCATTAGTAGTAACAATAATAGTATTATTAATTATTGCAGCGATTGGAATTTCTGGAGGAAAAGATAAAATAAGAAGAGCCAATTTAGAAAGCTTAAAGACAAATATGATGTTAATAGAGGCAAAGGCACGTGAATGTGTAGAAGAAGCGAATTTTAAATTAGGACCAAATGCAAAAGAAATAGAAAAAATAGGAGAAATAAGACAAAGTATATATGAAAATGAAAACGACAAATCAGCAAAACTTGAAAAATTAGCAGATTTAGAATCTGAATTTGAAGAACAGGGAATAAATATTCCAAGTGAAATTACCTCAAGTGAAAATGAAATTTTATATTGCGTGACAGAAGAAGCTTTAGAAAAATGGGGATTAAACAAAATTGAAGTTGAGCCAGGTGAAGTTTATCTTATAAAATTTAATGAAGTAGAGGCAACGGTAGAAGTATATAATAATATTGGTTTCAACAATAAATATTCATTAACTGATATAAGCGATATAGAATTATAATTAAAATGCTATGTGTGCCTTCAAAGCGAAGCTTGAAAGGAATGTGGAGTTCAAAATGAAAGAAAAAGAGATGGAAAGACTAACAAAATTAAAAGAAATAGAAAGTGATTTATATAAAAAAGGTTTTAAAAATATATGTGGAATAGATGAAGCAGGTAGAGGTCCTCTTGCAGGACCTGTAGTTGTAGCAGGTGTTATAATGCCAAAAGATTCAATGATAGAGGGGATAAACGATTCAAAAAAAGTATCTGAAAAGAAAAGAGAAATACTTTATGACTATATAATAGAAGAAGCAATTAGCTATTCTGTTGCTATTATTGGGCAAGATGTTATTGATGAAATAAACATTTTAAATGCAACTAAACAAGGTGTTACTGAAGTAGTAGAGGGCCTTGATATTAAGCCAGATTTAATAATAGTCGATGCATTAACACATATAAATACAAAAGGCATTCCGTATGAATCTATTATAAAAGGTGATGCAAAATGCTATAATATTGCTGCTGCTTCAATTTTAGCAAAAGTAACAAGGGATAGAATTATGAGACAATGGGATGAAATATATCCTCAATACGGCTTTATAAATCATAAAGGATATGGAACAGAAAGACATATTGAAGCAATTAGACAATATGGATTATGTCCTATACACAGACGAAGTTTTACAAAGAAGATTTAAAAATAAAACGATTATTTAGTAATTGTATAAAAAAGATGAATATGACTATAGTAGAAATTTGTGTGTATAAAAAAGAAAGGTTAAAATGGAGTTTTATTTAAATGAGTATTATAGATATTATTGAAAAGAAGAGAGATAAAAAAGAATTAACAAAAGATGAAATTGAATTTTTTATTAAAGAATATACAGATGAAAAAATAACAGATTATCAAGCAGCGGCATTAATAATGGCAATATATCTAAATGGAATGACAAAAAGAGAAACAACAGATTTAACTCTTGCAATGGCACATTCTGGTGATATATTAGATTTATCTGTTTTAAATCAAATAATAGTAGACAAACATTCAACAGGAGGCGTTGGAGATAAAGTATCAATAATTTTACTTCCAATTATAAGTTCGTTAGGTGTTCCAGTAGCGAAAATGTCTGGTAGAGGATTAGGCTTTACAGGAGGAACGGCAGATAAATTAGAATCAATACCAGGATATAAAACAGACATAGATATACCAGAGTTTGTAAAAAATGTTCAGAAAATTGGAATTAGTATGATTACACAAACTTTAGATTTAGCACCAGCAGACAAGAAGATTTATTCTTTAAGAGATAGCATTTCTTGTGTTGAAAATATATCTTTAATTGCCTCTAGTATTATGAGTAAAAAAATAGCAAGTGGAGCACAGAAAATTGTAATTGATGTAACTGTTGGAAAAGGAGCTTTCATGAAAAACATAGAAGATGCTAGAAAACTTGCAAATGAAATGATACAAATAGGTAAACTTGCAGATAGGGAAACTGTATGTGTTTTAACAAATATGGATCAACCTTTAGGTTTTTCTATTGGAAATAATTTAGAAGTAATAGAAGCGATTAATTGTCTAAAAGGAAATATGCCAGAAGATGTAGCACAGGTTGTATTTGAATTAGGTGCATATATGATAAAACTAGCAGGAAAAGGTGACGATTTAGAAAAAAATAAGAAAGAAATGATGGAAGCTGTTAAAGATGGAAGAGCTTATAGAAAATTTTTAGAGTTAGTAAAAAATCAAAATGGAGATATTTCATATATTGAAAATACAGAAAAGTTTGAAAAAGCAAAATATATTGTACCTGTATATGCAGATGAAACTGGATATATAAATGAAATTGATGCAAAAGAAATTGGAAAATTATCTGTTTTTTTAGGTGCCGGAAGAGAGAAAAAAGAAGATAAAATAGATAATTCTGTTGGAATTGTATTAAATAAAAAGATTTCTGATAAAGTGCAAAAACAAGAAATTTTGGCTTTTATTCATTCAAATGATTTTAGTAAAATACAAGTTGTAGAAAAAAGATTAAAGGAAATTATAAAAATTTCTAATGAAAATGTTTACAAGGAAGTTGTTATATTAGAGATTATTAAATAGTTGTAAATGAAAATTTGTTACAGTTCAGTAATGATATTTATTATCCGTATAGTATTTTTTAGTTATTCCAGTCGTATTCGATTAATTCTCAAAATACTATACATTAACATTTTGGAGTAAAAAAGCAACTGAACTGTAATGAAAATTTTGGAAATTAATTTAAAATAATTGAAAAAAATATACATTATGGTATAATATTATTTAGTTAGATATTAAATAGAAAGGTATGTGATTAAGGTTGAAAAATAATTACAATTTTGACTGCGTTATATTATATTTAAAACGCGGTTACATACACAAAGTATGTGCCCTTGCCTTTTAAATATAATATGCCTTGTCAAAATTTAATTCTTTTCCAACCAGATTTGTGCCTTTAGAAAGGAATGATAGTAAATATGAAAAATAAAGAAAAGATAAATGAAAATCAAAGAAAATATGATAAAGGACAAGTATTTGTTAAAGTAATGGCAGGTTTTCTAGCTATTTTAATGGTAATGGCAACATGTGGAACACTTATATTTGCACTAATGAGATAAAATAAAGGAGAAGCCAATGGTAATAAATTTAGGAATGAATTGGGAAAATTTTTATACAGAAAATATTGCAGAATATATAAAAACATTACAAGAAAATCCATTTCAATTAGTAACTGTAATATTAGATATAGCAATAGTAATATTTTTATTATATTGTTTTTTTAGAATAGTAAAGGGATCAAGAGCAGGGCAATTAATAAAAGGGATAATTCTTTTAGTAATAGCAACATGGGTTAGTGGATTATTAAATTTAAAAATATTAAATTGGATTTTAACAGGAATAATGAATCTGGGTGTAATAGCAATAATTGTTATATTCCAACCAGAGCTTAGAAGAGCATTAGAACAACTAGGAACAAATAAATTAACACAATTTTTTGGAATAGATAAAGATTTAGAAACAAAAACCAAAGAAGATATCTATAAAATTGTAATAGCTGCTACAGAATTATCAAAAGCAAAAACAGGAGCATTGATAGTAATTGAAAGAGATATAAAAATTCAAGATATAATATCAACAGGGATTCAAATGAAGTCAGAAGTCTCTCCACAATTATTAGTAAATATTTTTGTACCAAATACACCTTTACATGATGGTGCAGTTGTAATATCTGAAAACAAAATAGCAGCTGCAGCCTGTGTATTACCATTAGCAGATGATAAAGATATTGCTAAAGAGCTTGGAACTAGACATAGAGCTGCTATAGGGATATCTAAAGAATCAGATAGTATTGCAGTTGTTGTTTCTGAAGAAACAGGAAAAATTTCGGTTGCAAAAGATGGAACATTAATTGCAGATGTAAGAGAAGATGTATTAAAGAAAATATTGATTAGTAATATAATAACAAAAAGATTTACAAAGGAAAAAGAGCAAAATGTTAAAAATAATAATAAAAACGATTAATATTTAGTTTTGTTTAAAGTCGCATCTTGCGACTTTTTGTACTACAATAGGAAGGTCATGCTGACTTTTTTATTGTAGTACAGGCTACGCCTAGGTTAGCAATGTAAAATCAACTGTGATTGATAACAAGTAATTGACAGGATAGTTAATATTACAATAGAAAAGAGGTAATAAATTTAAATGAGAAATATAAAGCTAACTATAGAATATGATGGAAAAGAATTTAATCGGTTGGCAGAAACAACCCAATAAACTAAATATTCAAGGCACAATTGAAGAAGCTATAAAACAGATAACAGGTGAAGAAGTTGAGCTTATGGCTTCAGGAAGAACAGATAGTGGAGTTCATGCATTAGGTCAAGTTGCAAACTTTAAAACTAATTCTAATATAGCAATTGAAAAATTTCCAATTGCGATAAATAGTAAAATAAAAAAATCTATTTTAATTAGGTCAGCAGAAGAAGTAGAAGAAAATTTTCATAGCAGACTAACATGTAAAAGAAAAACATATAGATATGTAATAAATAATTCTAAATATGGAACAGCCATATATAGAAATTTAGAAACACATATTCCAATAAAATTAGATGTTGAAAAAATGAAAAGTGCAATAAAATATTTTGAAGGTGAACACGATTTTAAAGCGTTTAAGGCAAGTGGAACAAGTAGCAAAAGTAGCGTAAGAACTATATTTAAGGCTGAGATAATTGAAAAAGATAATGAAAGAATATGGATTGAATTAACAGGCAATGGTTTTTTATATAACATGGTTAGAATAATTGCAGGGACTTTAGTTGAGGTTGGATTAGGGAAAATAGAACCAGATGAAATTTTAAAAATAATGAATTCTAAAAAAAGAGAAAATGCAGGAAAAACTCTTCCACCACAAGGATTATATTTGGTAAAAGTGGATTATGAATAAAATTTATAGTAAGATGAAGAATTGTTGCAATTTACATCTTAAAATATATGATTGAACAATTTTAAATTAGAAATTTGTAGATGAACAAATAAAATGGTTAAAGCATAATATATATAAAAAAGAAAGGAGATATTCATGAATTCTTTACTTATATTTTTTGCTTTACCTATTGCTACTATTATAATTTCTATAGCATTACAGAAAATATTTAAATGTCCTTTATTAGTTGCAGCTATTGTATTTGCAGTATTTTTAATTGTTACATTTATTATTAATGACTTAAATTTTTTAGTGGCAACAATTATTTATACTATAATTAGCTTTTTAACAGCACTACTAGTATGTGCTATATGTAGATTTTTAAATGGGGAAAATGATGAAATTTCAGAGTGTACATGTTGCTCGAATAATTGTCAAGAGTCAAATATAAACAATCAAGTACAGTCAGCAAATATGGCTAATTTAGCTCAAAATAGTAATGGTCATTTGCTAGCAGATTATAACTATAACTTTACAGAAAATAATAATTATACCTCTAACAATGATCCTTATAATAACTCTAATACAGATTGTAATTCTAATATAATAAATTCAAATGGAGTGGCAACAAGGATAAATGTTATTCCTAATAATTATACTAAATCTCGTTATAAAAAATATTAATTAGTAGTTATACTCAATAATAAGCATAATACAATATTCATAAGAATACATTTTAAAAGAAAAGTATTCTTATGGGGGTAGTGTGCGTTATGAAGGGAATTTCAATAGAAGAACGTGCTATAACATTAGCACATTATATAATAGATTCAAAAGATACTGTAAGAGGAGCAGCTAAAAAGTTTGGCATTTCAAAGTCAACAGTACATAAAGATGTATCCGAAAGGCTACAAAAGATAAATTTTGCACTAGCAAAAGAGGTAAGAAGTATTTTAGATGAAAATAAAGCAGAGAGGCACATACGAGGAGGAATGGCTACAAAACTAAAATATAGTCATTTAAAAAAATAATATTGAATTCATAATAAAAAAATATAAAAGCATATAATTTTTATTGTTTGCTTTTATATTTTTTTTCAAGTATCCTTTCACATTTTGACAAAATTCAACATAAAATATATTAGCTCTAAAATATGAGTAGTGTTGTGCCAAGAAAGGATTGATTTTAAAAATGAATAAGATACGAAAAGGTGACATAGTAGGAAGAAAATCTTATGGAAAAGACATAATATTTGTTGTAAAAAATATAATAAATACTTCAAAGGGTGCAATGGCAATATTAACAGGTGTTGTAGATAGAATTGAGGCAGATAGTAAAATAGAAGATTTAGAAATTATTGAAAAAAATTATATTAAAAAAGAAATGAAAAGATTAGATGAAAAATTAAGTAATAAAATAAAAGAAGCAAAAGCAGAATATTTAGAGCCTGAATATAGAATAGGAATATTTAGTCAAAATCAAAGCAACCAAGAAAAAATTGTAACAGGAAAAATATTACACTTGGACGGAGATAAAAAATATAGTGAGAAATCATACAGATATTATAAAAAATTAGGATTAAATGCAGTAGTTAAAAATATTCCGGAATATAGGCAACCCAAATTAGTTTATAATTTATTAGAAATTTATAATCCAGATATATTAGTTGTAACTGGTCATGATGGTATGATTAAAAAAGAAGCAGGATATCATGACATTTATAATTATAGAAATTCAAAATATTTTATAGAGACAGTTAAAGAAGCAAGACAATATGATAAAGATTATAATAAAAATTTAGTAATCTTTGCAGGTGCATGTCAAAGTTATTTTGAAGGAATAATTTCAGCAGGAGCAAATTTTGCATCATCTCCAGCAAGAATATTGATAGATTTTTTAGACCCACTAGTAGTGGCAGAAAAAGTGGCATTTACGGAAAAGTATAAATATATTACAATAGATGATATTGCAAGAGAACTAAGAGATGGAAAAAGAGGAGTTAGTGGAATTGGAGCTAATGGAAAAATGAAGAATATAAAAATTAACAGTTTTTACACTAATGAAATATAATTGAAATATAATTGTAATACAATTGTAAAATATCACTGCAAAAAACATGGAAACATTGAAAATACGAGGATACATGGTTTTGACAATCGCCTTCTTTTTTTGACATTTTGCGTCAAAAATGCTATAATTAAGCTATCTTAAGAGGGAAGGTGATGGAGTTGATTTGTCGTTCTGATATAGCAAATCTAAAAACTGATATCTTAGAGAAAGTGGGGCAAAAGATAATAGTAAAAGGATCTTTAGGTAGAAGTAAAGCCTTTGAAAAGGAAGCAACAATAGAAAAAGCTTATCCAAATATTTTCGTTGTAAAATATGAGGAAAATAATAGAAATGTTACTTATAGTTATACAGATGTTTTAACTAGAACAGTAGAAGTAGAGGTTTTTGACGGAGATTCTTACAGTCCATTAATTCCAGAAGTAAATGAAATAAAAAGAAAAAAAGCATCTTTATAAAATAAAGTTTTCAAAGCAGAGCAATAGGCTCTGTTTTTTTATATAATAGGAAAGTTTATTGTATAGCTAAATATAGCATATTATAAATTTATTAGCTTTCCAATTTGTTCTTACCATCAGTAATAAATTCAGCATCCAATTAATATATTGTTATAAAGATATTTTAAAGGAGGATAAGTGATGGTTTTAAACACAGTCAAAGAAAATTTATGCGTAAATAAAATGATAGCTACAAAAAAAGAAATATTAATGATTGAAGGAGATATGATAGTTCCGGATTCTAAGCCAGATATTTTGAATACAATTTGTACAAGTGGTGTTGTGTGTATATATAAAAAAGAAGTATTAGATGAAAAAATAAGATTAGATGGGTCAATAAATACATATATAATGTATTTAGCAGATGATGAAAAAGACAAGGTAAGGGGAATAAATACATCCTTAGATTTTTCTGAAACAATTAATATTCCTGGTTGCAAAGATGGAATGAATGAAAAAATAGAAACAAGATTAAAGTCTATTGAGTGTAGAGTTATTAATGGTAGAAAGATTGGAATAAAGGCTACTTTGGAGGTTTTGGTGAGAATGTATTCTAATGATGAAGTAGAAATAGTTAATGAAATTCAAGATATGAATGATATAAGAATACTAAAGGAAAATTTAACAGTAAATTCATTAGTTGGAAAGGGAGAAACAAAAATATATGCAAAAGAAACGATAGCGATTGACGCAGAAGATAATTTAGCAGAAATTTTAAAAAACAATATTTGTATATGTGATAAAGATATTAAAATAAGTTATAATAAAATACTAACAAAGGCTGAAGCTCAAATAAGAATAATGTATTTAACTGAAGATAATAGAATAAAAAATGTAACTGCTAGGATACCAGTAGTTGGATTTATTGATATACCAAATGTTGTAGAGGATAATACATGTGATATTAATTATGAAATAAAAAATTTAGTTATAAAATTAAATCCTGTAGAAGAGCATTCCATATATATAGAACTAGAGGTAGGAGTAAAAGCTTGTGTTTATGAAGAAAAACAAATAAATTTAATTCAGGATTTGTATAGCCCATGTGAAAATTTAGAGTTTGAGCAAAAAAGAATAAGTACAATGACTAATAAAAAATGTAAAAAAGATTTAAAACAAATTAGAGAGAAAATAGAAATTGATCAGTTAGGAAACGAAACCTTATTAGATGTTGATATTATGCCTAATATAGAGAATGAAAGTAAATCAGAAAATAAAATAGTTTATGATGGTAATATTGAATTAAATCTTATAATGGAAAATTCAAATTCTCAAATTAATACAAGAACAGCTAAAATCCCATTTCAGTATGTTGTAGATGATATGGAAAATGCAGAGAATACAAACACAGATATGGAAATAGAAGTAATAAATCAAGATTTTATTATACAAGATGGAGGTAGCATAATAAGTAATATAGACTTAATGATGAACCAAAATTCATATCAAAATACAAATTTAAATATAATGAATGAAATACAATCAAATGGAGAGCGAGAAAGCGAGGATTATAGTGTTATAATGTATATAGTAAAAAAAGGCGATACATTATGGAATATAGCTAAAGAATTTGGAAGTACAGTAGAAGATATAGTAAGAGTAAATGGAATAGAAGATGAAAATAAAATATCTGTTGGTCAGAAGATTTTTGTTCCTAGATTTGTTAAAACAGGGATATAAATATGAATATAATTTATTCAAGACCACGAATTAGAATTCCCAAATTTATAAGAAAAAGTAGAATTATGGGAGGAAATGATAATAAAAAGAAAGGCAAAGCATCAGAAATTATAATAATAATGGTAATTGCATTTTTTACGGTTAAGACTGTATTAAATGCAGTTTTGCCAATATTTGATACTTTATGTGAAAATAGGGCAAAGTCTATAGCAACTATTGTATCAAATGAACAGGCTACAAATGTTATGAAACAGCATACTTATGATGAATTATTTACTATAGAAAAAGATTCTAATGGAAATATAATAATGATAAAATGTAATGTAATACCTGTAAATGAAATTATTTCTGATGTGGCAAATAAAATTCAACAAGATATAGATAAAAGAGGAAGGGAAAATATAGAGATTGCGTTAGGGAGTTTTACTGGTTTAAAATTGCTTGCAGGAAGAGGTCCTGGAGTTAAGATATCGATATCATCAATAGGGAATGTAGAAACTGATTTAAAAAGCGAATTCTCATCTCAAGGTATAAACCAAACTCTGCATAGAGTTTATCTAAATGTAAAATGTGAAATAAATATTTTAACTCCATTTAATAGTATAACAAAGGAAATAACAAATCAAATTTTATTAATGGAAAATATAATAGTTGGAAATATTCCTAATACTTATTATAATTTAGAAGGTCTTAATAATAAATCTGATGCATTAGATATTATTGAGTAGTAACTTATATAGTAACAATTTTATAATAAAAATTCAAATAACTATTGAAATCTATGTAAAAAGTTAGTAAAATATTTGGAGAAAGGAACGAAATAATATTATGAATAATAGAATTAGCAACGAAAACTCAATAAAAATTAAAGTATTTGGAATAGGCGGGGGAGGTACTAATGCAGTTTCTAGAATGACTCAAGATAAAACTCCGAATATAAAGTCATATTTAATAAATACAGAAATGAGTATATTAAATAGAATAGAAAAATATAATCTTCAAAAATGTAATGTATTACAGATAGGAAAGCAAACAACAAAAGGACTAGGTGCAGGAGCAGATGAAAAAGTAGGAGAGAGAGCTGCTTTTGAGAGTAGAGAACAAATAAAAGAAATGTTACAAGATACTGATATGCTATTTGTTACAGCAGGAATGGGAGGAGGAACAGGTACTGGAGCAGCTCCTGTTGTAGCAGAAATTGCTAAGGAAATGGGAATTTTAACAGTAGGAATTGTAACAAAACCTTTTTTATTTGAGGGCAAGATGAGAGCTGTAAGAGCAGAAAGAGGAATTGAAAAATTAAGAGAGAATGTTAATGCACTTATAGTTATATTAAATGACAAATTATTAAAAGTAACTGAAAATAATATTACAATAAATCAAGCTTTTGCATTAGCTGATGATGTATTAAAACAAGGTGTTAGGAGTATTACAGATTTAGTTACAACTACAGGTGAAATAAATATAGATTTTGCAGATATAAAAACAGCATTTAGCTATAAAGGAAAAGCATATATGGGAATTGGGAATGCAACAGGGGAAAGAAAATTAGAAGAAGCGGTAAGACAAGCTATAGATAATCCATTAACAGAAACTACAATTGAACATGCAAAAGCTGTTATATTTAATGTAACTGGAGGAGAAGATTTAAGTTTAGTAGAAATAAGTAGCGCTATACAAATTATTAATGATAAAATTGATGGAGAAGCAAATGTTATGTTTGGAACTGTTATAGAAAAAAATTTACATGATGAGGTAAAAGTTACTGTTATTGCAACAGGAATTGAATAGGATTTTTATAATAAACAAAAATAAAAGTTTAAGGAAAATTATAAAGAAGACGTTTTATATACTGGAATAGTTGGAATAGATGAAGCGGAAGAAATAAACATGCTTATGGAAAAGAAAATAATAAAAGAGATGAAAGCTCCTAATTTGGAAGCTATATTAAAAAAATTTATAGAAGAATATGGAGAAGATTTTTTAAGCGATGGAACTAAAGAAAAAACTATTAAAGCACTAGAAAATGAAAAAAATTATAGGGTATATTTTAGTTATAGCACTTATTGTTATTTGTATTGTTGAGGGAGTGATAATTTTGCAAAAAAATGATAATAATGCATCAGCAGAAAATAGTGAAGGCTATTTAACAGACAAAAATATTTGTACTCAAGATGAATATGAGAAAACATTATTTGGTCAACCAATTTCTAAAGAAAGAAACGGTGAAATGAGGCTAGGAATTAAGTGCACACATGATAGTTATGCTGAACTAACTATATATGAAGCACAAGATGGAAAATATGTATCAATTTTTTCTTGTACAGCAATGATTGGAAAGAATGGACCTGTTAAACATGCAGAAGGTGATACTAAAACACCTTTGGGAACATGGACAATTGGTGAAGCGTATGGAATAAAAGATGATCCAGGAAGTATATTGCCATATACCAAAATTACGGATGACATGTATTGGTGTGCAACTGGAACAAATGGTAAAAACTATAATAAACTGATTTATCGTAGTGAAAATCCAGATGCAGATTATTCAGAAGATGAACACCTTATGGATTATCCTATTAGATATTCATATTTGATTGATTTGGGCTACAATCAGGGGTGTGCTCCTTATGCGGGAAATGCAATATTCTTACATTGTTGGAAAGAACCTGATTATCCAACTGGTGGATGTGTTGCGGTGTCAGAAGAAAATATGGTTACAATTCTAAAAACAATAAAACCAGGAACTGTGGTAACAATTTATTAAAGACATATAAAATATTATAACTACAGATAATCTTACTATTTTATTTTTATAAACAATTAAAAAGATAAGACTGATAATAGGTTGCTATTATTGGTCTTTTATTATATAATTTGAATGGTTAATAGAAATTTTAAATAATTGTAGCAGTAAAAAAATTAGTCAATTAAAAGAACTAATATAATATTATTCACACGGTAGATAAAGAAAAATAATAATCTATTATGAAAATTAGAGTTTTTTAATTATATAATTGTAGATGAAAATTATGATTTAATGTTGAAAGGTAAAAACAATAAAATGAAATTTAAATATATATTTTTTGATTGGGGATATACATTAATAAGTAAATTTAAAAATGTTGATAATGAAATAAACGAAATTCTAAAAAAATATAATTTAAAATGGGATGATATATTTAGAAAATGGAAGAATTATCAAGTGTTAAATTCATTAGGTAAAGTTAACGAAATAGAAAGATATGAAGAATTATCAGCAATTTTAAAAATATCTAAGAATGATTTAAAAAAAATTGATATGTTATTGTTAGAATCTCATATTTTAGATGAAGAAACAAAAAATACAATAGAAAAATTATATGAAAAGGGTTACTACTTAGGAATAATAAGTAATAACTTAATAAGAAATGTAGAGTATATTTTAGAAAGAGAAGATATAAAAAAATATTTTAAAAAGATTGTGATATCAGAAGAAATTAGAGTAAGAAAACCAAATTTAAAGATTTATTTGAAGGCGTTTGAGGAAATACCAAAAGATGAGTATAAAAATATTGTTTTTGTGAGTGATGAATTGTTAGAAGATTTGTTAGGAGTTAAGATACTTGGAGTAAAAACTGTTTGGTATGAACAAGAAATTAATAATAAATGGAAGAAAAAAGAAGATATTATTATCGAACCTGATTATAGAATAAAAACAATAAAAGAATTATTGAATATAGTTTGAATAATAAATATATAAACTACAAGCCAAACAAAAAAACTCAGAAGTTTCAATACTTCTAAGTTTGTTTTCCATTCACCCCATTCTAATGATTTAGACAAAAATTCTTCGAATTTTTGTAAATCATTGAACGGTCCCCCGAGCCATTACAAAATTTTTTATAACTAATCACTCGTGCGGACTTCTAATTATACATGGCTGACTAATAACTATAATTAGGGTTATAATAATTTTAAAATGATAAATTATTGACTTTATTACAATAAATGTGTATAATAAATATAGAAAATGAGAAGCCACAAAGTGGTTGCCACGATAAATGTTTAAAATAAACCATTTCACTCGGCAAAGCAGAATGGTTTGTTTTTTTATTTGCTCAAAATTACCACTAATGTAATAATCAAGGCAATAGCTATGATTGTTATACTTACTAATCCAAAGAATAGTAGGTTTATTATATGTAATAATATAGTTTCCATAGCACCACTTCGCTTTCCCACAGATGAAACTGTGAAGTATAAAGGTGGCAACACACTCTGCTTTATTCTCATTTTCTTGTATTAAAGTTTACAACATTTCAAATTAAAATACAAGCGAACACTAAAAAATATTACAAAAATCACAAAAAATGGGAATAAATGTAATAATAAAAGAGTTATATTATGAAAACTGATTGAATTAATATAGAATTTATAATATAATTATTTCAATAAAAAATACGTATTATATTGAAGTATATGCATAATATGTGAAATATCCCGTACAAGTAGAATTAAAGAAAAATAGTAATGTGGGAGTTTTCGTAATAGTAATTTTTTAAATATAAAAGGAGAAAATTGTGAAAAGAAAAGGATTATTAAAAATAGAGATATTTTTAAGTATTTTAACTGTTATAGGAATATTTTTCTTGATTTTTAACGTATATTTTATATTAAAAGGTTTTAGGGAAGATGTTTTATATGTAAATGAAAAAAATATGCAAAGTATAAAAAATAAAATAGAAAAAAGTGAGTATTATGATAGTTCTGATAATTTTTATAATGTGAAGAAAATTCAGCTTTATAAATGTGGAGGATTATTTGGTGCTTCTTACGATTTGGAATTCACTTTGTATTATAAAGACGGAACAGCAAAAAAAATATGTGATAATAGTTTAACTAATTTAAGAACATATATAGAAGAAAACGGATATAATAATGGTAAATTTTTTATTATGTTAGGAGCAGGAATGATTCTTATTTGTACAGGATTAAATGGAATAAGAAAAAGAATATCAAATAAAATTGATTGGATTGATAAACAAGAAATGGATAGATTACAATAATTGGGACAAAAAAGCTAATTATGCTAAAAATAATTGTGAAGCATGATTAGCTTTTTGTATATTGTGTGTATATTATTGACAAAATTTAATGAAATTTTAAGAGGTCTTATGAAGGTGTATAAAATTAATGGAGAGCTACATTCTCTAACAATGTAACTCTCCTGTAAGGTTTTGGTATGATAACCAAAATTGATATGTAATTATCTCTTAGTAAATTACAAATGTTTAAATATCAATACTTTTGGGACTTTTTGTATATTATAAGATTATTACGTACTAGCACTAAATGGAGCTAAACGGAGGTTATAGAATAATTATTTATAACAAGTAAGGTCATTATCAAACAGTTACTAGTTAAAGGTTTTTGAGCCAAAAAAACTCACATATTTACAGCCTGTA
>CAMJYG010000030.1 GCA_946409935.1 uncultured Clostridium sp.
ATTCGGAAAACAATTGAAAAATAGCATAATATATGGTAATATTGTTAAAGGAAAAAAGAAACGGGGGAATAAATATGTATAGAACAAAGACATGTGGAGAACTAACAATAGGAAATGTAGGAGAAGAAGTCGAGCTTGCAGGCTGGGCACAAAAAATAAGAAATTTAGGTGGAATGATTTTTATAGATTTAAGAGATGAATTTGGAATTACACAAATAGTTGTAAATGATGAAACTTTGCAAGAACAAGTAAAAAGCATAAATACTGAAAGTTGTATCCACATTTCACGGAAAAATTGTGGAAAGAACAAATAAAAACAATAAAATTTCTACAGGAGAAATAGAAGTTGTAGCTAATAAGATAGAGGTACTTGGAAAATGTAAGAATGTGCTTCCTTTTGAAATAAATACGGAGCAAGATGTAAGAGAAGATTTGAGACTAGAGTATAGATTTTTAGATTTAAGAAATGAAAAATTGCATAATAATATTCTACTTCGTTCTAAAATTTTAAAAGCATTAAGAGATAAGATGGATGAATTAAATTTTACAGAAATACAAACTCCAATTTTAGCTAATTCATCACCAGAAGGTGCTAGAGATTATTTAGTACCAAGTAGATTAAATCCAGGAGAATTTTATGCACTACCACAAGCACCACAACAATTTAAGCAATTACTTATGGTATCAGGTTTTAATAAATATTTTCAAATTGCACCATGTTTTAGAGATGAAGATCCAAGAGCAGATAGAGCACCAGGTGAATTTTACCAATTAGATTTTGAAATGAGTTTTGCGGGGCAAGAAGATGTATTTAAAGTAATTGAAGAAGTTATGCCATATATATTCAAGAAATTTACAAATTATAAAGTTGATGAAGGACCATTTCTTCGTATTCCATATAGAGAAGCAATGGAAAAATATGGAATTGATAAGCCGGATTTAAGAAATCCTTTAATAATACAAGATGTAACAGATTTATTTAAGGATTCAGAATTTAATGCATTTAAAGATAAAACTATTAAGGCAATTGTTGTACCAAATGGTGCAGAACAAGGAAGAAAATTTTTTGATAAAATGACAGAATTTGCAACTTCTGATGAAGTTGGTGCAAAAGGTTTAGCGTGGACTAAATTTGAAAAAGATGGTGAAGTTACAGGAGGAATTGCTAAATTTATAACAGATGATATAAAGCAAAATCTTCAAAATAAATATAATGTTCAGAGTAATTCTGCAGTATTTTTCATTGCAGATGAATTAAAAAATGCACAAAAAATAGCAGGTCTAGTTAGAATAGAGTTAGGAAAAAGACTTGACTTAATTGAAAAAGGAGTATATAAATTCTGTTTTATTGTAGATTTCCCAATGTATGAATTATCTGATGAAGGAAAAATAGATTTTAATCATAATCCATTTTCAATGCCACAAGGTGGAATGAAAGCTCTAGAAAATGAGGATCCATTAGAAATATTGGCATATCAATTTGATTTAGTAATTAATGGTTTAGAAATGGCTTCTGGAGCAGTAAGAAATCATGACCCTGAAATAATGGTTAAAGCATTTGAAATTGCAGGTTATACAGAAGAAGATGTAAAAAACAGATTTGGAGCTTTATTTAATGCTTTCCAATATGGTACACCACCACATGCAGGTGCTGCACCTGGAATAGATAGATTAGTTATGCTTCTTGCCGAATCTCAAAACATTAGGGAAGTTATAGCATTCCCTAAAAATAAAAAGGCAAGAGATTTACTTATGAGAGCACCATCAAGAGTAACGGAAGAACAATTAAATGATGTGCATATAAAACTTAGGGAAGATATATAAATAATAAATTTATAAAAAACATAAGAAAAAGGAGAAAATATAACAAATGAATATATATAAATTCAAACCAGAAGGTTGGAACAATGAAATTACAAATGTTGAAAAAAATAATATTACACAATATATAGAAAATAATGAAACTCTACAAGGTATAGTAAAAGAATGTGATGAAAATTTTAATTTATACATAAATTTAGGAAATGGAATTACAGGATTAATTCCAAGACAAGAAGTAGAAAAAATAAACGTTGATGAAAATGGAATACCTAAATCTAATTTGTGTACAGGTAAAGTTCATAAATTTGTTCAATTTAAAGTAAAAGAAGAAAAAGATAATAATGTTTTAATATTATCTAGAAAAGATGTACAAGAGGAAGCATTAAATTGGATAAGAAATGATTTAAAAGAAGGCCAAAAGGTAGCAGGAATTGTAAAAAATATTATGCCATATGGAGCTTTCATAGAAATTGGTGGAGGAGTTGTTGGTCTTGCTCATATAGAGGATTTATCTATTGCAAGAATAAAAACACCTTATGAAAGACTTAGCATTGGACAAAAAGTAGATGTTATGGTAAAATATATTAACAGAGAAAATGGTAAAGTTATCTTATCATACAAAGAAACATTAGGCACTTGGGAAGACAATGCCAATAGGTTTAAAGTTGGAATGATTACAAATGGAATAGTAAGAGAAACTGAAAAAAATAAAAATGGTTTATTTATAGAATTAACTCCTAATTTAGTTGGAATGGCTGAATATCAGGATGACTTAGATTATGGGCAACAAGTTAAGGTATATATAAAGAAAATAGATAATGAAAAGAAGAAAATTAAACTTTGTATTATGAAAAATAATTAGTTACAATTTAATTCTATTAAGTATTGCATATTTTGATTACTGCAATTACTTAGTCTTATATATGTATTTAGAGTGACATGTATTTTGTAAAAAAAGAAGGGAAGAAATTTTAAAATGGTAGAAGATAATGAAATTAAAGCAATAGTATCACCTTTTGCAATTAGGGAAGGTGAAATAAAAGTATTTGATGGAAAAGATGGATATGTTTCAATGAATCAAATTGTACACAAGATAAATATCGGTCATATTAATGAAATTCATTTTGCTATTTTAGATTTAGTAAATGAATTTGAATTTATTACATCTAGACAATTGTATCAAATGCTTCAAATTAAAGGAATTGATCCAAAATCTCAAGATAAACTAAATAATAAGTTAGATCAAATGGTAAAGTCTAAAATTCTAACGAGATATTACTTTAATTCTGATGAAGGAAAAGGCATTTACAGAATATATTGTTTAGAAAAGATGGGAAAATATTTGATAGAGTCAAAAGAAATTGAATGTAAATGGCAACCATCTGATAATACTAAACCTGTTGCGATGATAAAGAAAAGATTAGCAGGGAACCAAATATTAATTGCATATTTAAGAAAAGTAAAAGCGTTTGATAGTTATACCGTAAAACCTGCTTTGAATGCAAAGATAAGCGGAAAAGTATTTAAAGCTTCAGGTGGAGCTGTAAAACTTACTAAAAATAATAAATCAATTCAATTTGTTTTTGAAGCAGTAAGAAGAGAAGCAGATTGGAAAAAGAAATTTATAGAAAAAATGAGATTTTATAAAGATTTTTATGATAATTTTGTGCCAGGAGATTCAGGATTTTCTACTATTCCACAGTTAATATTTATTTGTGAAGATGAAAAACACATGGCAGAAACTTTTAAAGAGATTGTAACAAATCAGCTTGAAATTTCAAAAATAAAACTTTATTTTACTACAGATTTAAGACAAAACAAAGAAACATTAGAGGATACTTTGGTAGAATTTAAATTGATTGATGGAAAATATAAAATGGAGAATATTGAGCTGAAGTTGTTGGGAATGTAAAAAAGCTTTAGGAAAGTCCTAAAGCTTTTTTTGCGTTTTCTACATCTTCGGAACTGGCAGTTCTTAATCCTTCCAATTCATATTTTATACCAAGTTTTTCCCATTTATATTTGCCCATATCATGGTATGGAAGAATTTCAACTTTTTTAACTGTTTTTAAAGAAGAGATAAAATCTTTTAATTTTATTAAATCTTCTTCATCATCAGTATATCCTGGTACTAAAACTTGCCTAATCCACATAGAAATGTTGTTATCGCTTAAATATTTAGCAAATTCTAATTCTAGTTTATTGGATTTCCCAACTAATGTTTTACATTTTTCGTCATCTATATGTTTTATATCTAATAAAACTAAATCAGTTACTGAAAGAACATTTTTTATATCATCTGTTAGAGCAACCATTCCAGATGTATCAACACATGTGTGGATTTTTTCTTTTTTTAATTTCTTAAATAATTCAAAAACAAATTTTGCCTGTAGAAGGGGTTCTCCACCTGTGACAGTAACTCCTCCGTTTGGATAAATATAATTTTTATAATTTAAAATTTTATTAAATATAGCATCTAATGATTTATAGTTTCCAGAGTTAATGTCCCAAGTATCTCTATTATGGCAATATTTACAATGTAAATGACAACCTTGTAAAAATAATACAAATCTAATACCGGGTCCATCAACAGTACCAAAAGATTCTATTGAATGAACTTTAGCATAATAATTTAAATCTTTTTCTTCCATTTTTGTTACGTCACTTCCTAATTATATAGCTTTTTGTTACAATTCACAGATTGTTATAATTGAATATATAAATGTTAATATATAAATCTTTTTCAAAAAATCTCGGCTGCATTACATATTTAAGAAATTCTAATTTAATAAAATGAGCCTCTTTCATGTTAAAAATCCTACGGATTTTTCCATGAACATCCCTCATTTTATTAAACTAAGAATTTCTAATAATATTTCATTTGCATTCGATTTATTCTCAAAATATTTATATATTAACATTTTAACATAGAAAAGTTGTTGTGAATTGTAACAATTCATTATTAAATTAAGCTATAAATTTAAATTTTTTCATGAATAGTTCTATTAATAACATCTAATTGTTGTTCTCTTGTTAATTTTGTAAAGTTTACTGCATATCCAGAAACTCTTATAGTTAATTGTGGGTACTTTTCTGGATGATCCATAGCATCCCTTAATAAATTTCTATCAAATACATTTACATTTATATGATGACCTGTTTGAGCAAAATACCCATCTAACATATTTACTAAATTTGAAATTCTATCATCTTCAGTTTTTCCAAGTGTGTTTGGAGTAATTGAAAATGTATAAGATATTCCATCTTCAGCAGAGTCAAAAGGCAATTTTGCAATTGTATTCATAACTGCAAGTGCTCCATTTATATCTCTTCCATGTAAAGGATTTGCACCAGGTCCAAAAGGTGCACCTGATTCTCTTCCGTCTGGAGTACTTCCTGTTGATTTTCCATAAACCACGTTAGATGTTATAGTTAAAATAGATAATGTATGTTTTGAATTTCTATAAGTTTGATGTCTTCTTAGTTTATTAATAAATTTCTTTACAATATCAACAGCTATGCTATCAACTCTATCATCATCATTACCGTATTTTGGGAAATCTCCATCAATTTCATAATCAACAGCAAGTCCAGTTTCATCTCTAATTACTTTAACTTTTGCATATTTTATAGCAGAAAGAGAATCAGTAACTACAGATAAACCAGCAATTCCACACGCCATAGTTCTAATTACTTCCCTATCATGTAAAGCCATCTCTAAAGCTTCATAGCAATATTTATCATGCATATAATGAATAGCATTTAAAGCTTTAATATATATTTTTGCAACATAATCCATCATTTGGTCAAATTTTTCCATTACTTCATTATAGTCTAAATATTCGGAAGTAATAGGTTCATATTTTGGTGTAACTTGTTTACCAGATTTTTCATCTCTACCACCATTAATAGCATATAAAAGAGTTTTGGCAAGGTTTGCTCTAGCACCGAAAAATTGCATTTGTTTTCCTATTTTCATCGGAGAAACACAGCAAGCTATACCATAATCATCACCTAAAGTAATTCTCATTAAATCGTCATTTTCATATTGAATAGAAGATGTATTAATAGATAATTTTGTTGTAAATCTTTTAAAGCCTTCAGGTAATCTAGTAGACCAAAGAACCGTCATGTTTGGCTCTGGTGCAGGTCCTAAGTTTTGAAGTGTGTGTAACATTCTAAAAGAGTTTTTGGTAACTAAGGTTCTACCATCTATTCCCATTCCACCAATGCTTTCTGTTACCCAAACAGGGTCTCCACTAAATAATTCATTATATTCAGGAGTTCTTAAGAAACGAACTAGCCTTAGTTTCATTACAAAATGGTCCATAATTTCTTGTGCTTGTTCTTCTGTTATTTTACCTTCTTTTAAATCTCTTTCAAAATAGATATCTAAGAAAGAAGAGGTTCTTCCTAAGCTCATTGCAGCACCATTTTGTTCCTTTATAGCACCTAAGTATCCAAAATATAACCACTGAACAGCTTCTTTACTATCTTTGGCAGGTTTAGAAATATCAAAACCATATTTTGAAGCCATAACTTTTAATTCATTTAAAGCTTTTATTTGCTCACTTGTTTCTTCTCTACTTCTTACAACGTTTTCATTTAATTCATCTACATTTAAAACATCTAATTCTTTTTTCTTTTCTTCGATTAAAATATCTATACCATATAAAGCTATTCTTCTATAATCTCCAATGATCCTTCCTCTGCCATATCCATCAGGAAGACCTGTAATTAAGTGAGAACTTCTAGCAGCTCTTATATCAGGTGTATATACATCAAATACGCCATCATTATGTGTTTTTCTATATTTATGGAAAATTTCTTCTACAACAGGGTCAACTTTTCTTCCATAAGCTTCGCAAGATTTTTCAACAATTCTAATACCACCAAATGGCATAATAGCTCTTTTTAATGGGCTATCAGTTTGAAGACCAACGATTTCTTCTAAATTTTTATCTATATATCCTGCTTCATGACTAGATATTGTAGATACAGTTTTTGTATCAATATCTAATACATTACCATTTGATTCATGTTCTTTTTTATATAATTCTAAAACTTCATTCCATAATTTTTTAGTTTTTTCAGTAGTTGTTGCTAAAAAACTGTCATCACCTTCATATGGTGTATAATTTCTTTGAATAAAATCTCTAACATTTATTTCATCTTGCCAATCGCCTTTGGCAAAACCATGCCATTCTTCAAATTTCATAGTTATAATCATTCCTTTCTTAAGTTAAGTAAATTTGTTGAACTTTTACAAATTTAAATAATATTTATTATTATTAACTTTTTTATCAAATATTATAATAGCATAATTTAAAAAAATAAACAATAAAAATAACATTATAAACTAATTTTTGTTTTCCTGTTGTTACAATTTACAGCCGGTTTAAAATCACGAAGCTTCGTTATAGTTCAGTAACTTAAAATTCCGTTGTCCTGCTTAACGTGATTAATTATAAAATTTTTTTCATTCTCCCCATTCTAATGATTTCATCAAAAGTTTTTCAAACTTTTGGAAATCATTGAACGGTTCCCACGAGCCATTACAAAAATTTTATAATTAATCACTTGCGCGGACTTCTAAATATATTGTTACTGAACTGTAACGAAGCTTCAAGTTAATATACAATATTTTCTTATAAGTAGTTGAAATAAAGATTTTATTATGATATATTTTTTAAAAATACTTCAAAATATTAATATAAATAGCAAAAGTACGATAAATCGATATTTTAAAGAACAAAGGAGAGAAAAAATTATGAGTAATGATGTAGTGATGAACAGAACTATTTATTACCAAATGATGAGGGAATATGTGAGTCTTCGCAGATTAGCTGAAAAAGATAGTACCAAAAAACAATTGTGTGAAGAAAAGTATAAAGAATTACAAAAAATAGGCTATGAAAAAGGATATCGTGTATCTTGGATACTTAATGAAGTTATACAATTATCAAAAAGTAATAAAAAGACAGAAATTGAAAATCCGTTGACATTAGAGTTATGTGAGAATTTGATTGAATAATTTGTTAGAGAAGGAAAAATTTATAGTAGGACAATTAGTTTAGATTCATCTAAAAAAAGAGGAAAAGACGAAATTGGATTCGGAGCATATTATGAGAATGCGAAAAAAGAAGCAATGGATGTGGGACTTAGAATTTTTTTAGACAACATAAAAAGAGGAAATATAGATAAAGTTTCAAAACATTGGAAAAACAAATTAGAGGCAATTGGAATAAGTAAATTAGAAAAATATCTTCAAACAGGTGTATGTGAAGATAACAATTTAAAACGATTTTTAAATCATGTTAGTGAGAAATGCTTTGACAGAGGAGAGGAAGTTGGAAGCAACGATGAAGATTTTTTACTAAATGTAAATAATGAGGAAAATCTAAAGGTATATAGAATGTACTTTAATATGCCGACCACAAAAGAAACAATAGATTTTATAAAAGACTATCAAATTAAATGTCAAGAATTGGGAATACCATATAGTATGAAGGCTTTTTATAATTCTGCTGATAAAGAGAGGGCAGATGTTACAATTTTCTATTCTTCATATAAACATATGAGACAAAAATTAGAAATAATAAAAGAATTATTAGAAAAATATCCAAATATAGACTTTGGAACACCGCCAGCCGCATGTGCAAAAATTAATGGATTAGAAAATGTTGGAATTTGTCACATTGGAATACTTGGAAAAGGTATGAAAGAAGGAGAATATCATAATATTCAAACATACAATGATTACATAGATATGATTGCTCAATTAGCTTTATCTAAATCATTTGAAACAAGGTTTAAATATATTTCAGAGGAGAAAGTTAACGAATTTCAAAATGGAGAGCGAAGAATTAATGCGACTGGACTTTTATCCCCAATTTCGTTTAATAATGATGAAAAAGAGAGAGCTAAAAAAATTATTGCACAACTAATTTCAGATCCACTAAGAAAGCAATCTGTGGTCAAAGCATATAAAGATATATTTCAAATGTATCACGATACATTTAATGGATATCCAAAAGGTTATAATAGTAATATTGCATTAGATATGTGGTATTTAGATATGGAAAAACAAAATAATAGAGGAATAGATGCTTTTGATGGTTTGGTAAATAAAAAAGGAATAAGCACTGAGAAACTTGGAGAGCAATCTAAAGGATGGCAGGGAGATATATCTGGAAAAGATGTAGTTTCTAGTAGAATTAATAATAGAATACATTCTATGGATGACAAAAGAAAATAATATAAAGGAAGAAAAATTATGGTTGATGAAGAATATAAAAAGTCTTGTACAGAGGTGCTAGAAATTTTAAGTTATTTATCAAAAGAGGATTACAAAAAAATACCAACTGATGTAATTAATGCATTAGAATATGATAAGGATTTAAATTACAATTTTAAATATGATGTTAATAGAACTTTGGACGAACAAGGGGTTTTAAACACAACTAAAATTATAATTGCTATGTTTTTTAGAGACTATTGGGCAACAGAAAAACAAAGGAATATAATTTTAAATTATGAAAAAAATTGTAGAAATAAATTAGAAGAAGAAAAAAGAAAAGAACATAATCCAAATGAAATTTTTAAAATAAAAGAAGATGAAAATAATAAGAAAAAAGCTAATCAGGCACTAATTGAAATAAAAAAGGAAAAGTGGTATAAAAAAGTAATAAGACAATATATAAATAAAATATTAAAAATATTTAAAATAAAACAAATATAAAAGTAAAAAAAGTATTTTTTAAAATATAAAACTTTTTTGTTACTAGTCAGCAATATGTAATTAGAAGTCCGCGCCAGTGATTAGTTATAAAAATTTTGTATAACTAATCACTGTTAAGCAGAACAGCGGAATTTTAAGGACGACTAGTAATTTTTTTAGTATCTAGTCATATCAGTATCAATAATTGATTTAGCGACATTGTAAATTAATTTTTGTTTTTCAGGTGGACAATCTCTTAACAAATCAGCAAATTCTCTGTTTAAGTAATTTATAGAGGTACTTGCAGAGCCATTTAGAATATATCCTGCAGAAATTTCTAATAAATCACATAATTGAGTTAGTCTATTTAAACTTATATGTGAGCTTCCTCTTTCTACTCTGCTTAAGAAAGCCACAGAAACATTAGCTTTTTCAGCTAATTTTTCTTGTGTTAAATTTCTTTCTAGTCTTATTTTTTTTAGTCTTTGTCCAATTAAATTATAATCTAAAGCCATAATAAAAATTCTTCCTTTCAAATTAAAATTTTTAGTTTAAAATAACATACTACAAGTTTATTAGCTTTCCGATTTGTTCTTATTAAAACAAAATATAGCATTTATTGGTTTAAATTTACAGAAACTAAATGTTTAAAATAGAACTTATTGGTTTAATAAAATACATATGATTCTTCTATATATATGCTGTACAAACACAGCAAAAATGAATAAAAATAATGATTATAATTAGAAGAATCTAAAATAGTTCACTCTTAATATATGTCAATTGGTATGTTATTTGTAACTTATGGAAAACATATTGCATAGAAAAGAAGAGAAAAGAGGAGTAAAAAAAAGCATAATAGAGAAAAAATACAATAAAAAGAAACTCAAAAGGATTTAACTGAAGTTAAATTGCCAAATTTGTCAAAAAAACGTATACATAATTTGATTTTGGAGAGAATATATAGTATAATAAACATTAGTCGCGTTTAAAAAAAGCTTTTTTATTCAATATGAAACTATTATATCAATATTGTATAAAAAGTAGTCAATAAGGAGAGTGAATATATATTTTAGCAAAAAGAATAAAATACTACACGAAAGAGAGTTTGAAGTATTTTAACATTACTGTTATAGCTTTGGGTTTAATAATCGCGATAGTTTTATTTAAATATGAGCCAATGTATAAAGTAAGTATTTCTGGAGAAGAGTTAGGTTATATACAAAATAAAGAAGCCTTTGAAGAAAGTTGTAAAAAAGCTGCTACATCAGATATAACAAAAAATATTGATAATATAGACTTAAAAGAAATTCCAGAGTACGAGTTGAAACTTGTAGACAGAGCACTTAAGACAAGTGAAAAGGAACTTGCAGAAAATCTAAAAGATAATGTTGTTATAACATATAAATACTATGAAATTGCATTAAATGATAGGGTTGTTAATTCTGTAAATACTATAGAAGAAGCGGAAGAATTAATTAATTCATTAAAAGAAGAAAATAAAGAGGAATTAGATTTAAATATAATAGAAAAATATACTAATAATTTAGAAGAAGTGAACACAAATGAAATTGAAATAGCAAAAACAGAATCAATAGAGAAAGTTAAAGAAATTAAAGCACAAATAGCAGAAGAAGAAAGAATAAATAGTATGCCAAGTATTAATGGAATAAAATTAGCATATACACCAATAAGTGGAACAATAACATCAAGATATGGAGTAAGTAGTAGCATAAGAAGTTCAACTCATACAGGACTTGATATTGCTGCACCACAAGGAACTTCAATAAAAGCAGTATCAGAAGGTACTGTAACCTGTGCAAGTTATAATGGTGCATATGGAAATTTAGTAAAAATAGACCACGGAAATGGAATAGAAACTTGGTATGCACATACAAGCAAAATGTATGTTACAGTAGGCCAAAAGGTTGAAGCCGGTGAAGTAATTGCAGCAGTTGGTTCAACTGGAAATTCTACAGGACCTCACTTACACTTAGAAATAAGAATAAATGGAGAACATGTAAATCCGCAAAATTATTTATATAAATAATTGCCAGAGGGACGCCCCTTTTGGCAATTTTTTATATAATAGAAAAGTCATACATATAAATTAAAATATTGGGTTTACAACCATTAAAATATATGTTAAAATGATGAAAAAAAGGAGGAAAAAATGCCTGAATTAAGTAGATTCCAAGGAATGATTATAAAATTAATATATTTAGACAATGAAAAACATCATAAGCCTCATATTCATGTTTATTATGGTGATTATGAAGCTTCTGTTGGAATTGATGGTGAATTATTAAGTGGAGCATTGCCTATAAAAAAATTGAAATTATTGCAAGCATGGATGATTTTACATGAAGAAGAATTATATAAAGCATGGAATAATGCAGTAAGAGGTATACCTTTTGAAAATATAAAACCACTAGAATAGGAGGAAGGATAATGTATGTAGTTAACGGTATAGCGTATTCTGGAGATAACAATAATAAGGATTTAAAAGTTATAGATATAAAAATTGTATCTGAATTGTGTATGTTAGTTGAATTTTCAAATGGAGAAAAAAGAATTTTTGATGCAAAATATTTAATAAAAATTCCAATTTATAAAAAGTTGGAAGATTTCAGCGTTTTTAAAAATGCTTATATAGAAAACGGAATTATAGTATGGGACAGCGGAAAAATAGATATAGGTGTTAGCGAAGTATATAATAATAGTTATATATATGAGCAAGAATTAGTAATTTAAATAAAATCTTCAAATAATATATAATAAATATGGTTAAACTATAGAAAACACTAACATAAAATTAAATAAGTTAGAATAAGGAAGGAATGTGAAAGAATATGAGTGAAAACATAAATCAAGAAGAAGAACAAAAAGTTCAAAATATGATTAATGAACTTGTTGAAAAAGCAAAAATTGCTTCTAAAGAGTATATGAAATTAGATCAAGAAACGGTAGACAACATAACAAAAGCAATGTCTATGGCAGGGTTAGAACATCATATGGAACTAGCTAAGTTAGCTGTAGAAGAAACAGGTAGAGGAATATACGAAGATAAAATAACAAAGAATATGTTTGCAACAGAATATGTGTATCACAGTATAAAATATGAAAAAACAGTTGGAATAATTAATGAAAATGAAGAAGAAGGTTATGTAGAGATTGCTGAACCAGTAGGAATAATTGCAGGAGTAACACCTGTAACAAATCCAACTTCTACAACAATGTTTAAATCAATAATATCAGCAAAAACAAGAAATGTAATTATATTTGGTTTTCATCCATCTGCACAAAAATGTAGTAGTGAGGCAGCAAGAATAGTTAGAGATGCAGCAGTAAAAGCAGGTGCACCAGAAAATTGTATATTATGGATTGAAAAGCCAAGTATTTTAGCAACTAGATTATTAATGAATCATCCAGATGTAAACTTAATTTTAGCAACTGGTGGAACTGGTATGGTAAAAGCTGCTTATTCTTGTGGTAAACCAGCATTAGGTGTAGGACCAGGGAATGTACCATGTTATATAAATAAAAGTGCTAAATTGCAGACAGCTGTAAATGATGTTGTTATGTCAAAAGCATTTGATAATGGAATGATTTGCGCATCTGAACAAGCAGTTTTAGTAGATAGAGAAATACATGAGGAATTCGAAAGATTAATGAAGGAAGCTGGATGTTATTTTGTAAGCCCTGAAGAGAAAGAAAAATTATCAAAAAGCATGTTTGAATATAGCGAGGAATATGGATATAAATTAAAATCTCATGTACCAGGTCAATCACCTTATACAATAGCTAAAGAAGCTGGTTTCGAAGTTCCAGAAGATACAAAGGTTATTGTGGTATATGAAGAAGGTATAGGAAGAGATTACCCATTTTCGAAAGAAAAATTAAGTCCAGTATTAACTTATTATATAGTTGAAAATGAAGATGAAGGAATTGAAAAATCTGAAAGATTATTAGAATTTGGAGGACTTGGACATTCAGCAGTTACTCACTGTAATAATAAAGAAATAACATTAAAATTCTCAAAAACAATGAAAGCAGGAAGAATTATTGTAAATTCTCCTTCAACACACGGGGCGATTGGTGATATTTATAATACAAATATGCCATCACTTACTTTAGGTTGTGGTTCATTTGGTGGAAACTCAACAACAGCAAATGTTTCATCAGTTAATTTAATTAATAAAAAAAGAGTTGCGAAAAGGAGAGTTAATATGCAGTGGTTTAAAGTTCCAGAAAAGATTTATTTTGAAGCAGGTTCAATTCAATATTTAGAAAAAATGCCAGATATAGAAAGAGCATTTATTGTAACAGACGAGGCTATGGTAAAATTCGGATATGTAGATAAAATACTTTATCATTTAAGAAAAAGACATCAATATGTTCATTCTGAAATATTTAGTGAAGTTGAATCAGATCCATCATTTGATACAATAAAAAAAGGTGTTGAAGTAATGAAAAACTTCAAGCCAGATGTAATTATAGCATTAGGTGGAGGAAGTCCAATAGATGCAGCAAAAGGAATGTGGTTATTTTATGAAAATCCAGATGCAGATGTTGAAGGTTTAAAACTTAAATTTATGGATATTAGAAAAAGAACTTACAAATTCCCTAAGTTAGGAACAAAATGTAAAATGGTTGCTATTCCAACAACATCAGGAACAGGTTCAGAAGTTACATCATTCGCAGTTATAACAGATAAACAAAAAAATAAAAAATATCCATTAGCAGATTATGAGTTAACACCAGATGTTGCAATTATTGATCCAGATTTAGTAATGAGCCTTCCAAAATCAATTACAGCAGATACAGGAATGGATGTATTAACACATGCTATAGAAGCTTATGTATCTAATATGGCATCAGATTATACAGATGGATTATCAGAAAAAGCAGTAGAATTAGTTGTAAATTATTTAGAAAAAGCTTATGATGATGGTACAGATAAACTAGCAAGGGAAAAAATGCATAATGCAAGTACAATTGCTGGAATGGCATTTACAAATGCATTCTTGGGAATTAATCACTCTTTAGCTCATAAACTAGGAGCCGAGTTCCATTTACCACATGGAAGAATAAATGCAATTTTATTACCTTATGTTATAAAATACAATAGTAGTAAACCAACAAAATTTGTTTCATTCCCTAAGTATGAATATTTTATTGCAGATAAAAAATATTGCGAACTAGCTAAAAAAGTTGGATTAAAAGCAGATACAACCCAAGAAGGAGTAAATAGTTTAATACAAAAAATTAAAGAAATGAACGAACACTTAAATATTCCAAAAACATTAAAGGATGCTGGAATTGATGAACAAGAATTTTTAGCAAAAGTGGATATGTTAGCAGATAGAAGCTTTGAAGACCAATGTACAACAGCAAATCCAAGATTACCACTTGTTTCAGAACTTAAACAAATATTATTAGATTGTTATTATGGAAAAGAATAATAAATGAAAAGGAAGGTTCAATTTGACCTTCTTTTATTTTCGACGATTCTTGTTTTTGAATATAGATTATTAGAATATTATAAACAGATATTTACTGTCATTATTTCCGATAAAGCAAAACAAATTTTCGTAAAAATGTTGAAAAATTTTTAGAAATATGATATAAATAAAATATCGAACAAAACAATATAAATTTAAATAAATTTCAATTGTTTGAAATTTATTAACAGTTGAATATATATAGAGAGAAATTATCATTTTGCCGATTCGGCAAAATGATAAAGAATGTTTTATAATGAATGGAGAAATAAAAATGCAAAAAAATGAAAATAATATAATGATTTATCAAGATGAAGATGGAATTACTAAAATATCAGTTAAATTTTCAGATGAAGATTTATGGTTAACACAAAATCAAATTGCTGAAATATATAAAACAACTCAACAAAATATAAGTTTACACATTAATAACATTTATAAAGACAAAGAGCTTGAACTAAATTCAACTCACAAGGATTTCTTGTTAGTTCAAAATGAAGGAAATAGACAGGTTAAGAGAAATATTGACCATTATAATTTAGATATGATTATAGCTTTAGGATATAGAGTTCAATCACAGGTTGCAACAAGATTTAGAGTGTGGGCAACACAACGACTTCATGAATATATACAAAAAGGATTCACAATGGATGATGAAAGGTTAAAACAGGGTGGTTCAAGATATTTTAGGGAATTGCTACAAAGAATTAGGGATATTCGTTCATCAGAAAGAAATTTTTATCAACAAGTTACTGATATATATGCAACATCAATAGATTATGATCCACGTTCTGATTTAACAAAAAGATTCTTCGCAACAGTTCAAAACAAGTTACACTTCGCTGTTCACGAACATACTGCAACAGAAATAATATATGAAAGAGTAGATAATGAAAAGCCATTTGTAGGAATGACTAATTTTAAAGGAGATTATGTAACAGTAGATGATGTTAAAATTGCAAAGAATTATCTTTCAGAAATTGAATTACAAAGATTAAACTTATTAGTATCACAATTCTTGGATTTTGCAGAATTTCAAGCATTAGAACAAAGAACGATGACAATGGATGATTGGGTAAAAGAATTGGATAACCAAATAATTCAAAATAAAAGAAAACTATTAGAAGGAAAGGGAAAAATATCTCATCAAGAAGCAATAGAAAAAGCAGAAAAAGAATTTAATTTGTATAGAGAAAGAGAAATGAAACAATTAGAAAGTGATTTTGACAAAATGATTAAACTGTTAAATGATAATACTAAAAAATAGATGAAAATATTGAAATTCTGAAATATGATCTTCTATTTTATTTTGCAATATTAATAAATATATTAACTTTGAAAGGTGGTAGAATCATGTCAAAGTACATAATTAAAGGAGGAAATAAAGCAGAAGGAGAAAAATACTATATTAGCATTATTGATATAGTAGGTGTTTTAGCAGAAAGTAAAAATCCAACAGTATATTGGAGAGTTTTAAAAAAGAGACTAAAAGAAGAAGGAAATGAAACCGTTACAAATTGTAACGGTTTGAAATTAAAAGCTAAAGATGGAAAATATCGTATAACTGATGTATGTGATATTGAGGAAATGTTTCGTATAATTGAGTCAATTCCATCAAAAAATGCAGAACCGATAAAACAATGGTTGGCACATTTAGGAAGTGAAAAAATTGATGAAACTTTTGATCCATCTATAGCATTGCAAAGAGCAATTGATTTATATAGGGCAAAAGGCTATGAAGAAGAATGGATTGCTAAAAGAATGAAATCAATTCAAGAACGAAAAAGATTAACTGATGTATGGAAAGAAAATGAAATTGAGAAAAATCTTGGAGAATCAGTTGTAACAAAAACAAATAAATTGAATTATAAATATATTGAGGAAGAAGAAAGCAGAAATAAATTGAAATTAAATGATAAAAATAAATAAAAAGATAATAAAAAAAGTTGGTTGTCAAGAATAACTAACTGTAATAATTTATTACAAGTTAGAAAACTAGAATAATAATAATACAGCAATTTCCCTAATTCACTTTTTATGTAAAGAGAACATAATATATACAAATAAAAGTGAAAGGTGGTAGAATCATGTCAAAGTACATAATTAAAGGAGGAAATAAAGCAGAAGGAGAAGTAACAATATCAGGGTCTAAAAATGCTTCTTTACCTATAATTGCGGCAACAATTTTGAATAAAGGAAAAACGATATTATATAATGTTCCTAAAATACATGATACACAAATGATGTTTGAAATATTAAAACAATTAGGAGGAAATGTTGCAATAAAAAATAATAAAGTTATAATAGATACAAGCAATATAAAAAAATATGAAATTCCAGAAGATTTAATGAGGCAGATGCGTTCTTCTGTTATAATTGCAGGAGCGTTAATTGGAAGATATAAGGAAGCAACATTTTCATATCCAGGTGGATGTGACATTGGAACAAGACCGATAGATCTACATTTAAAAGCATTTGAAAAATTAGGAATAAATATTAACAAAAACTATGGAAATATTGTATGCAGTTGTGATAAAATACTAGGGGAAAAAATAGATTTTGAATTTCCAAGTGTAGGAGCCACAGAAAATGCAATACTTGCAAGTTGCTTAGGTGAAGGGAAAACAGTAATAACCAATGCTGCAAGAGAGCCTGAAATAATAGATTTGCAAAATTTTTTAAATAAAATGGGTGCAAAAGTAAAGGGAGCAGGTTCAAGCCAAATAGAAATAGATGGTGTAAAAAAATTAAAAGATATTAGCTATAATATAATGCCAGATAGAATAGAAGCGGGAACATTTTTGTGCATGGCAGCAATGACAAATGGAAATATTATATTAAAAAATCTTAATTCAGAACAACTTGTGCCTGTTATAGATAAATTACAGGAAACTGGATGTAAGATGAAAATTGAAAAAAATGAGATAGAAATAAAAGCACCAAAGAGATTAAAAGCAGTAGATATAAAAACAATGCCATATCCAGGATTTCCAACAGATATGCAATCTGTATTTGCTACAACACTTACAACAGCAAAGGGAACGTCAATAGTGATTGAAAATATATTTGAAAATAGATACAAATATACTCAAGAATTGATAAGAATGGGAGCTAAAATAACGATAGAAGGAAAAACAGCAGTAATTAAAGGAGTAAGAAAATTATATGGCTCAGCTGTAAAGGCCACAGATTTAAGAGGCGGAGCGGCATTAGTTCTTGCAGGAATAGCTGCTAAGGGAATTACAAATATAGAAAATATAGAATATATTTTAAGAGGTTACGAAAAATTTGACGAAAAAATTCAAAGATTGGGAATTGATATTAAATTGGAAAATTTATTATAAATTAAAGAAAATTTTTTACCTTGAGAAAGGGATGTCTGGAAGGTTGAAAAATAATTAGAATTTTGACTGCGTTATATTATATTTAAAACGCGGTTACATACACAAAGTATGCGCCCTTGCCTTTTAAATATAATATGCCTTGTCAAAATTTAATTCTTTTCCAACCTGATTTGTGCTCTAAGAAAGGAATGTGATTAAACATGAATGAAGTGGTTAAAAAGAAAAAAGAAAGAGAAAAAAGAATAAAGCAGAACAAGAAAAAAGAAGAATTAAAAGACAAATTTGACCTCGAAACAGAAACAGTAATAAATATGACTAATAAAAATAAGATTCAAAAAGATGCACAAATTAAAAGAAAAATAAATAAGCAAGAACAAAAAAGAAGAAAACGTAATAAGAAAATAAAATTAATATTAAAAATAGTTTTATCATTAGGCATTATAATAGGTGGGATTATATTTGCAATGACATCTCCGATTTTTAATATAAAAAATATAGAAGTATTAAATAATGAAGAAGTTAGTAGCGAAACAATAATTAGTATATCAGAAATAAAAACAGAAGAGAATATTTTTAAATTCAAAAAGTCAGATGTAATTAAAAATATAAGAGAAAATCCTTATATAGAAAGTGTTGAAATTAAAAGAAAATTACCAAGCACAGTACAAATTGATGTTAAAGAAAGAATACCACAATATAGTGTAGAATTTATGGAAAAATATGTATATATAAGTTCACAGGGGTATTTATTAGAAATATCAGAAGATAGTAAAGGACTTCCTATAATACAAGGAATAGTAACTCCAGAAGAAGAAATAGAAGCTGGTAAACGTTTATGTATAGAAGATTTGGAAAAATTAGAAGATGTTATAAAAATAATGAATATTGCAAAGGAAAATGAATTGGATTCAAAAATTTCTTTTATTAATATAAAAAATAAAAATGAATATGTTTTGTATTTGGAAGAAGAAAACAAAAAAGTTCATTTAGGTGATAATACAAATTTAAGTAACAAAATGATATATGTTGTTGCATTGATTGAAAAAGAAAAAGATAAAGCAGGAGAAATATTTGTAAATGGAGATTTAAATAACAAGTTTCAACCGTATTTTAGAGAAAAAGTTGAAATATAGTAGGTATGTTTGGAAAAATGTTTCAAATTTAAATATGCCGAATTTGATTCTTTTCTAAAATGATTGGTGTTTCAAGGAAGGGTGGTAAAAGTGAAAAAAAGATTTATTACAAGTGTAGTATTAGGGTTGATGTGTTTTGCACTTACAATTGGAATAATGATACAAATTAAAACTGTAGAAGGTTCTAATTATGGGGTAAGTCAAAACTATCAAGAAAATAATCTAAGAGCAGAAGTATTAAAATATAAAGAAAGATATGATAATAAATATAAAGAATTAGAAAGAGCACAAAAAGAGTTAGAGGAAGAAAGAAAAAATTCTACAGAAAATAATGAAGAATTAGAAAAAAAAGAAGCTGAAATAAATAAAGGGAACAAAATAATAGGTTTAGATGATGCAACAGGACCAGGTGTTATTGTTACTTTAAGTGATAGTAAGAAAGATGCAACAAGTGCTTTAGATCCAAGTAGTTTGTTAGTGCATGATGCAGATGTATTAAGTATTATAAATGAATTGAAAAATGCAGGAGCAGAAGCTATCTGCATAAATGATCAAAGAATAGTGCCAACAAGCAGTATAATTTGTGGAGGAAATATTATTCAAATAAACGGTGAAAAAGTTGGAGCGCCATTTGTAATAAAGGCAATTGGATTGCCAGAACAACTAATGGGAGCTCTTTCTAGGCAAAATGGATATGTAGATATTTTAAAAAGAGCTAGTGTTGAAGTTGAACTAAAAAAATCTAATAACATATCTATTCCTAAATATACTGGTGTGTTGATTTACAAGTATGCTGAAACTGTAATCTAAAAAACAATTGGAAAGTTTATTAGCTTTCCGATTTGTTCACTGAATATAAAGGCATCAATGTACAAAAAAATAGATGGAAGGGAGAATTAGATAAGATGAGTAAAAACATAAAAAAAGGAAAGATTACTGTTACAATAACCATAGCAATAGCATGTTTTGCACTAGTGTTGATTATGTTTATGCAATTTAAGATTGTTAATGAAACAGATATAACATCTATTGAAAATATGAGAGAAACAGAGCTTAGAACAGAACTTGCCAATTGGAAAGCGAAATATGAAGAAGCAAATGAAAAATACATTGAAACAATA
This sequence comes from uncultured Clostridium sp., assembly GCA_946409935.1. Taxonomy (GTDB): domain Bacteria; phylum Bacillota; class Clostridia; order TANB77; family CAG-508; genus CAG-269. The sequence continues at coordinate 20,644 of CAMJYG010000030.1, forward strand.
GCTAAAGTCGAAGAATATCAAAAAACGAAACAATCTAATGAAGAAACTGAAAAACTAGTAGATGAAGAACTTGAACAAATAAATAAAATGCTTGGAAAAACTGATGTGGAGGGAGCAGGAATAGAAATAATATTAAGACAAACTGATAATTTAGAAATAAGCAAAATTAATGCAGATGATTTATTAGTTATTGTGAATGCTTTAAAGTTAGCTGGAGCTGAAGCCATATCTATAAATGATGAAAGAATAATAAATATGACTGATATTGTTAATATAAATACTTCTAATTCATATAATTTATTTGTAAAAATAAATGGACAAAGAATATTAGAACCTTACATAATAAAAGCGATAGGAAATCAGACATATCTTGAAAGTGGTTTACTTGGAGTAGGAGGATATGTGGACGAGTTGAAGAAAATAGGTCATGATGTAACCATTGAAAAAGTAAATAAACTTAGAATTAATAAATATAATGATGAAATTAAAACTAAATATATGGAATAAGGATGAAAATATAAAAAGAAGGGAAAGTGATAATGATGACGCTTATAGCAATATTAATAGGTTGTATATTAGGAGCAATTATAGGTATAAATGCGCCAATGATTTCATATACATATTCAAGTTATTTGGCAATAGCAATAATTGCTGCTCTAGATTCAGTATTTGGAGGAATAACGTCAGTAATTAAAAAGAATTTTGACTTAAAAATATTTATTACAGGTTTTTTTGGTAATGCAATATTATCTATTTTATTAACAATATTAGGTCAAAAATTAAATGTAGATATTTATTTGGCTGCAATAGTAGTTTTTGTGGGAAGAATGTTTACTAATTTGGCGATTATAAGAAGATATTACATAGAAAAATGGTTGAACAAAATAGGAAAAGCGAAAAACAGTGAAAACACGGAAAATTCATAATATAAAAATAATTGAATATAACAGCAAATATGCTAAAAATCAACGAAAAACAGGAGCAATCCTGTTTTAATATATGTTACGATATCGTTACAAAAATATTACAAAAATATAACAAATTCTATTGACATTTGTCTAATAATGTAATATATATTACATGTAGAAAAATTATACTAAAAATTGGAGGAATTAACTTGGCAATAGGGGATATCATTGTAGGTATTGACATTGGAACAAGCAAAGTTTGTACTGTTGTTGGAGAAGTGAATAACTTTGGACAAATAGAAATAATAAGCAATACCTCATATAAATGTAGTGGACTAAAGAAGGGGAAAATAATAAATGAAGAAGAAATAAGCCTAAGTATAGCTAAGACAATAAAAGATGCTGAAGAAGAAACAAATCTAAAAATTAATTCGGCATATGTAACAATTCCTGGAAAATATGTAACAATAGTTCAAAATAGTATAACTAAAGAAGTAAAAGATAAATATTCTGGAATATCAGTAAAAGATGTGCAAAATGCTATAATGCAAGTTAAAGATATAGAAATTCCAGAAGGAGAAACTTTAATAGATATTGTACCAGATAAAATAACCTTAGATAACGGAACAATAGTTACAGACCCAGTAGGAAATTTGAGTTCAAACTTTACAATAAGTGCGCAGGTTATATTAGCGGAAAAGGATTATGTAAGACAATTAAATTCGGTTTTCAAAAAATCAGGATTAGAAATAGATGGAATTGTACCAATTACATTAGCAGAAAGAAATTTAATACTTGATAAAAATGAATTAAATGATAATATAATGTTATTAGATATAGGAGCAGGAAATACTGATATTGGAGTATTTGAGGGCTCAACATTTGTTTATACCAATTCTATACCATTGGGTGGAGATAATATAACAAATGATATTGCATTAGTATTAAATATTTCTGAAGAAGAAGCAGATAAATTAAAAAGACAATATGGACTAGCACTAAAATCATTTATAGATAATGATAATGATATTATTTTAAATACTTCAAAAGATAATAACAAAAATAGAATTATAAAAAGTTCAGAATTAATAGAAATTATTGAAGCTAGAATAGAAGAAATGTTTTCTATAATAAATAAAGATATTACAAACCAAGGTCTTAAACAAAAAATAAATAATGTTGTATTAACAGGACAGGGGATAGTAAATATAAATAAAAGTGATGTAGCAGGCAAAATTAATCTAAATATACCTGTAAAAATATCTACTGGAAGGGCTGTAAGCACAGTAAAACCTAGTTATAGAACTAGTTATGCTTTGGTTAGATATATAGCTGCTAGACCTTTTGCAAAAACAGTATCAAGCAGTATAGATACTCAAAATAATGAAAATATATTAAAAAATATATTTGAAAGAATAAAAGAATTTTTTTATTCGTAATTAAAAAGTTATTAATTTTAAATTTATATATTATAAGGGAGGAAAAACCAAATGATGGATTACAATGATGATAGCAATATTACCATGATGGATGGAACAGCAACAATAAAGGTTATAGGAGTTGGAGGAGCAGGAAATAATGCTGTAAATAGAATGATAGATGCTGGAATCAAAGGTGTTGATTTTATAGCAGTAAATACAGATAGACAAGCCTTACAAACTTCAAGGGCAAGTACAAAAATTCAAATAGGCGAAAAAATTACAAGAGGATTAGGAGCTGGGGCAAATCCAGATATAGGAGCTCAATCAGCTGAAGAAAGCAAATCAGAACTTGCTGAAGTTTTAAGAGGAGCAGATATGGTATTTGTTACAGCCGGAATGGGAGGCGGAACAGGTACAGGTGCAGCACCTGTTGTTGCTTCAACAGCAAAAGAGATGGGAATTTTAACGATAGGAGTAGTTACAAAACCATTTACATTTGAAGGTAAAAAAAGATTATCACAAGCAGAAAGAGGAATAGAAAGCTTAAAAGGAAAAGTTGATACTTTAGTAGTAATACCAAATGATAAATTATTACAAATAATTGATAGAAAAACATCTATTATTGAAGCATTTAAAATGGCAGATGATATATTAAGACAGGGTGTACAAGGAATTTCAGATTTAATTGCTATACCAGGTCTTGTAAACCTAGATTTTGCAGATGTTAAAACTATAATGTTAAATCAAGGAATGGCACATATGGGAGTTGGAAAAGCATCAGGCGAAAATAGAGCTGAAGATGCAGCTAAAGAAGCAATTCAGAGTCCATTATTAGAAACATCAATTGAAGGAGCAAAGGGTGTAATAATTAATATTACAGGTGGCGAAGATTTAGGATTACATGAAGTAAATACAGCTGCTGAATTAGTTCAAAGAAGCGTAGATCCAGAAGCCAATATTATATTTGGTACAGTAACAGATCCTAATATGTCTGATGAAATCCAAATTACAGTAATTGCAACAGGTTTTGAAAAAAGTGAACCAATTTCTAGTATAGGAGTAGATAATTTAGTATCAAAAACATGGGAAAAGAAAATTAATTCAATACCTGTAAGTACAGATGTTAATTCAACATCAAATGATTTAGACATACCATCTTTCCTAAGAAGAAATAAAAACAAAAATATGTAATAAATACATATATAATAAAATTATATAAGACATAAAAAAAGAAATAATCGAAACATATCGATTATTTCTTTTTTTCAGCAATAAGAAAAGACAGCTTTTTTAAACATAGAATAGTAAAATACTATTAAGCAGGTGATTAGTTTGACTATTTATGTTGATGTTGTTTTAATGGAAAATCTAATAATGAATTATATAATATTATTAGCAACAGGAATAATATTAAAACAAAAAATAAATCATACAAGATTAATAATTTCAAGTTTATTAGGAGCTTTTTATTCCATTATTTCATATATGTCTATATTAGATATATATTCATCACTAATATTAAAAATAGTACTGTCAATAGTTATAGTTTACATAGCATTTAATCCACAAAATATGAAAAAAATGTGGAAAGAGGTAGTGATATTTTATTTAATTTCTTTTGTATTTGGAGGGGTAGCATTTGCATTAATATATATAATAAAACCACAAAATATATTAATGAGAAATGGATTGTTTTTGGGTACATATCCTTTAAAAAATGTAATTTTGGGTGCAATTGTAGGATTTTTCATAATAATGTTAGCTTTTAAAATTGTAAAATCTAAGATATCTTCCAAAGATATGTTTTGTGAAATTGAAATAATAATAAATGGAAAGAGCGTAAAATCCAAAGCGATGATAGATACTGGAAATTTTTTAAAAGAGCCAATTACCAATACACCTGTTATAGTTGTAGAACATACACTTTTATACAACTGTTTGCCAAAAGAAATTTTAAATAATTTAAATGAAATATTAGGAGGTGATTTTGAAAAAGTGCCTGAAAAGATAAAAGAAGAATATACTTCGAAACTGAAGCTCATTCCATTTTCTTCATTAGGAAAGCAAAATGGAATGCTATTTGGAATCAAACCAGATTACATAAAGATAAATCAAGATGAAAAAGAAATTAAAAAAGAAAATGTAATAATGGGAATATATAATAATTCTTTGACTAAAAGAGGAGAGTATAGGGTGTTAATTGGTTTGGATTTAATAGAGTGATTTATGTTATACAATAGGAAAGGAGAATGATGTAAGCTTTCTAAGCTAACATCTATTAAGAAAAATGAATGTTATTGAAATTTTAAAAAACAGCATAAATAACATTGGAAATATTTGTGCAAAATACATAAATGATAAAAATGAAATAGAATATCTTCCCATATTCTATATTGCAGGAAGTCAAACTTTACCACCGCCATTACCTCCAGAAGAAGAACAAGAATTAATTGAAAAACTTACGATTGAAGATAATTTAGAAATAAGACAAAAATTAGTAGAAAGAAATTTAAGATTAGTGGTGTATATAGCAAAAAAATTTGAAAATACTGGTGTTGGAATAGAAGATTTAATATCTATAGGAACAATAGGCTTAATGAAGGCAGTAAATACATTTAATTCAGACAAAAAAATAAAATTAGCTACATATGCATCTAGATGTATAGAAAATGAAATATTAATGTATTTAAGGAAAAATACTAAAATAAAAGGAGAAATTTCATTAGATGAGCCCCTCAATAAAGATGGAGATGGCAATGAATTGTTGCTGTCAGATATACTTGGGACAGAACCAGATACTACTTCTAGAAACTTAGAAGATGAGGTTGATAAAAGTTTGTTAAAAGCTTCAATTTTAAAATTAAATCCGAGAGAGAAAGATATTATGGAAATGCGTTTTGGATTTAAAACAGGAAAAGAAAAGACTCAAAAGGAAGTAGCTGATGAATTGCGGTATATCTCAAAGTTACATATCTAGATTAGAGAAGAAGATTATATATAAGATGAAAAGGGAGATTAATAGTAAAATTGGATAATGTATAACGTGGATGCATTAATATGTCACAATAATTATATAAGTTGTTGAATAAAAAGAATCCTTTTGGAAATAATTGAAATAAGGTTACAATTTATAATTTCAAAGTGAGCTTTGCTCTATTAAATAGAAATGAAGTGTAGCTAAAATAAATATATAATCCCAAAAGGAGGTTTATTCTTGTTAAACAACAAAGTAGAAATATGTGGAGTAAATACATCTAAATTGCCTTTGTTATCAAAAAAAGAAAAAGAAGAATTGTTTGAAAAAATAAAATTAGGAGATGAAGAAGCAAGAAATAAATTTATAAATGGAAATTTAAGATTAGTATTAAGTGTAATACAAAGATTTTATGGAAGAGGAGAAACAGCTGATGATCTATTTCAAGTTGGATGTGTAGGTTTAATAAAAGCAATAGATAATTTCGATTTAAGTCAAGGGGTTCAATTTTCGACTTATGCTGTGCCAATGATAATTGGAGAAGTAAAAAGATATTTAAGAGACAATAATAGTATAAGAGTTAGTCGTTCTGTTAGAGATTTAGCTTATAAAGCTATTCAGTTTAAAGAAAAGTATAATAAAGAACATGGAAAAGAGCCACAAATTGAAGAAATAGCAAAAGAGTTAGGAGTAGAGAAAGAAGAAATAGCGTTTAGTTTTGATGCAATACAAGATCCTGTTTCTTTGCAAGAACCTGTATACAATGATGGAGCTGAAAGTATTTATATTATGGACCAAGTAAGAGACAATAAAAATACTGATGAAATGTGGACCGAAAGAATGACAATAGAAGGCGCATTAGATAGACTAAATGAAAAAGAGAAAGTAATTGTAACAAAAAGATTTTTTGATGGAAGAACTCAAATGGAAGTTGCAGATGAAATTGGAATTTCACAAGCACAAGTATCAAGATTAGAAAAAAGTGCAATTCAACATATAAAAAGATGGTATAAATAAAAATAAGCATATAATAAGGATTTTATGTTCTATTATATGCTTTTTATAATTTACTACTAATTTAAATTTATAGATAAAAAATAACGAACTATAAATTTATTGGCGTTCCGATTTATTCTATAATAGGAAACTACATATGGCTGACCAGTAACTCTAAAGTGGATTCGTAACTCGAAGTGAAAATAAAATGGTTTTATTTTCAAAGAAAATGAATATAATAGATATAGAAATTATGTTTCAATTCACAGGTTATTATAATTCAATATATAAATATTTATATATTAACATTTTTAAAATAAAAAAGTATCTATGAATTGCAATGTATTTATTAATAAAATAATAGAAGAATAGAGTTGAAAAAAATTGTTACTAGTTAATACTTTAGATTATAAAAACTAATAGAAATGTTAAGTCAAAAAGTATTAACTAGTAACAAATAATTAGAATTTTGACTAAATTATATTTTATGCAATAGGAAAGTAAACCTTTCCTATTGCATAAAAAGGGCTTCGCCCTAAGCGTTGTACAGAATTTTTTTACAAAAAAATTCGCACGGAACAAATTTACGGAAAGCTTTACTATTTATAATTTGTTGCTAATTAGAATTTGTAGTTTAAAATAACATACTACAAGTTTATTGGCTTTCCGATTTGTTCTACAATAGGAAAGTCATACTGACTTTTCTATTGTAGAACAGGCTACGCCTAAGTTTGCACAGAAACCTTAACAGTCCTAATATTGTCAAAGTTTAATTCTTTTTCAACCCAATTTGTCTATTAGGAAGGAACATGATTATAAATGGGAGATAAAGGACTTGATTTTAAACATAAGGAAGTAATAAACATAACAAATGGAAAAAGATTAGGATTTGTCCAAGATGTTTGTGCGGATTTAGAAACAGGTATGATAACATCGATAATAGTGCCTGGAAGTAATAAAATGTTAAATATTTTTGCTTCAAATAATGAAATAGTAATTCCATGGAAAGATATAAAATGTATAGGAGAAGATTTAATTTTAGTAGAAATTTAAAAAAATATAAAAAAACTATTGACAGAGAGGAATAAAAGTGCTAATATAAATAAGCGTTAAGAAATTAGAAAAAATGTCAAAAGAAAATAGCATAAAATTCCAATAAAAAAATTTAAAAAAGTGTTGACTTTTTTAAATAAAAATGCTATTATAAAAAAGTACCTAGCAACAGAAAAAAACACTTAAGAATTAGTAATAAAAATGAACAAGGTGAATACAATAAACATTAATTACTAGTTTTTTATTTTGCTCAAAAATCTGAAAAA
>CAMJYG010000031.1 GCA_946409935.1 uncultured Clostridium sp.
ACTATTATTGTATTTTCTTTTTGTACTTTAACTTGTTTTGCTCTACCTAATTGTTCTATTGTTGTATCTTTTAAGTCTAATCCTAAATCTGATGTAATTACTTCTGCACCTGTTAAAATTGCAATATCTTCAAGCATTGCTTTTCTCTTATCTCCAAATCCAGGTGCTTTAACAGCAACAACATTTAATACTCCTCTTAATTTATTTAAAATTAATGTTGATAAGGCTTCTCCTTCCATATCATCACATACAATAAGTAGTTTTCCTGATTCTTGCATTAATGATTCTAATAATGGTAATATTTCTTGAATATTGCTTATTTTTTTGTCAGTTAATAATATGTATGGATTATCTAAAACTGCTTCCATTTTTTCTGTATCTGTTACCATATATGGTGATAAATATCCTTTATCAAATTGCATTCCTTCTACTACGTTTAATTCCGTATTTGAAGTTTTTGATTCTTCTATTGTTATAACACCATCTTTTGATACTTTTTCCATTGCGTCTGCAATTAATTTTCCTATTTCTTCACTATTTGCAGATATACTTGCAACTCTAGCAATATCTTCTTTTCCATTAACATCTGAACTAATTTCTTTTAATCCTTCTACCGCCTTATTTACAGCCTTATCAATACCTCTTTTTATAGCCATAGGATCAGCACCTGCAGCTACATTTTTAACTCCTTCTTTAATCATGCTTTGAGCCAAAACTGTTGCTGTTGTAGTTCCATCTCCTGCTACATCGTTTGTTTTAGTAGAAACTTCTTTTACTAAACGAGCTCCCATATTTTCAAATTTATCTTCTAATTCAATTTCTTTTGCAATTGTTACACCATCATTTGTAATTAGTGGTGCACCAAAACTTTTATCTAATACTACATTTCTTCCTTTAGGTCCTAATGTTACCTTTACAGTATCTGCTAATTTATTAACACCTTCTAATAAAGATTTTCTTGCATCCTCTCCGAATTTAATTACCTTTGCCATTTATATCAATCCTTTCACATATATTATAAAAATTTTTTTCTTACATAATGTATATTATAATTATACTAAATTTGAACAAATCGGAAAGCTAATAAATCTGTAGTATGTTATTTTTAACTATAAATTTTAATTAGCAACAAATTATAAATAGTAAAGCTTTCCTTAAATTTGTTCTGGTGCGAAATTTTCGTTAGAAAATTTCTGTGCAACGTTTAGGGCGAAGCCCTTTTTATACAATAGGAAAGGATTACTTTCCTATTGTATAAAATATTCTATTCTACAATTGCTAAGATATCATCTTGTTTTAAAATAATGTATTCTACACCTTCGTATTTAACTTCCGTTCCAGAGTATTTACTTACAATTACATTATCTCCTTTTTTTACATTCATTACTTCTTGTTTTCCGTCTTTTACTTCTCCTGGTCCAACTTCAATAACTTCTGCTATTTGTGGTTTTTCTTGTGCATTTCCTGCTAAAATAATTCCACTTTTAGTCTTTTCTTCGCCTTCTTTCATTTTTATTAATACTCTACTTCCTAATGGTTTTATCATTTTACATTACCTCCTTCAATTTTGGGCAGAATTGCTTTAAAAAATTTAGTTTTCTTCGCATAAGTCTTTTAGCACTCTGTCTGATTGACTGCTAATAATTTATACCCATTTTTTATAAATGTCAATACCTTTTTTTATTTTTTCACATAAAGTTCACAAATATTGTTTCTAGACAAGCTATTAAAAATTTTTTATAACTAATCACTTGCGCGGACTTCTAATTATACATGGCTGACTAGTAACACAAATATTCTTACAATTCAGTGCTGGTTTTGTATTATATAACACCATATATAATATATTCCCTACCTTTTTATAATATTACTAATATTGACAGACTGTTAAGGGGTGTCCCCCTGGCAATTTATTGCCAAAAGGGGCGTCCCCTTGACAATTTTTTTAAAAAAGCTATAATACTATTATGAAAAAATTGATTGTAGACAAAAAATATAATGAAAAAAAGTTAGATAAATTTATTTTCGATAAAATTCCAAATATAACAAATAATTTGTACTATAAAACACTTAGAAAAAAAGATATTAAAATAAATGGAAAAAGAATTAATAATAATGTAACAATATATGAAGGAGATGAAGTTTTAGTTTTTATTGATGATAAGTTGTTACAACCTCAATTTAATTTAGATATTTTTTTTGAAGATGATAATATTTTAATTTTAAATAAGCCATATAATATTGAAGTTACAGGTGAAAATAGCTTAACTACATTTGTCCATAATTACTATAATAATCTAAATTTTAGACCTATGCCATGCCATAGAATTGATAGGAATACGACAGGATTAGTATTATTTGCAAAAAATAAAGAAGCTTTAGATTTTTTACAAGAAAAATTTAGAAACCACGAAATTGAAAAACATTATTTAGCCTTAGTATACGGATTTCCAAAAGATAATTTTAAAAGAGCTGAAGCTTATTTGTTTAAAGATAATAAAAAATCTCTAGTATATATATCTGATACTTTTCAAAAAGGTTCACAAAAAATTGTAACATCTTTTAGTGTTTTAGAAAAAAGAAAAGATAATACATCTCTTTTAGATGTCAGCATTGAAACTGGAAGAACTCATCAAATTCGTGCACATCTTGCTCATTTAGGATACCCTATTATAGGTGATGGTAAATATGGCATTAATGAAATAAATAAAAAATTTGGAAAGAAATATCAAATGCTTTGTAGCTATATTCTAAAATTTAATTTTAAAACAAATAACGGCATTTTAGATTATTTAGATGGAAAAGAATTTATTTTAGATAAAAATATTTTTACATTTTAAATTTACCAATTATTTTTCAAACTATAATTTCACAAGAAAAAATTCTGTACAACGCATAGAGCGAAGCTCTTTTTCTACAATAGGAAAGGGTTACTTTCCTATTGTAGAAAAAATCGGAAAGCTAATAAACTTGTAGTATGTTATTTATTGTATAAAAAAACAAGCCTAAGATCTTATAAAACCTTAGGCTATTTTTATTTGTTATTATTTTTTGTTAATTATTATTTGCTGTACCTGTTGTACCATTAAATGGTATAAATTTATTTACAACACTTTGATGTCCTACATCTTCTGTTCTAAACATCATAAATGATGTATTTATTTTGTTTTCTACTAATTGTTCTACATCTTCTTGAGATGCATGTTCTGCTAAAACTAATTCGCTTACTAAAATTTGTTTAGCATTATTAAGCATTTTCTTTTCTCCTGTTGATAGACCTTTTTCTTTTTGTTTGAAACTTAAATTTCTAACAACATCAGCAATTTCATAAATGTCTCCACTTTTCATTTTATCCATATTGTCTCTATAACGTTTATTCCAGTTTTTGTCCATTTGTGTTTCATCTTTTTCTAATATTTCAATTACCTTATCCGCTGAGCTTTTATCTATTACTGTTCTTACTCCAACTGACTCTGCCTTTGCAATTGGTATCATAACTTTTACCTCACCTGGCATTTTCAATATGTAATAAGACTGTTTCTCTCCTAAAATATCTTTTTCCTCAATTGAATCTATTACTCCTGCCCCATGCATTGGGTATACTATTTGGTCTCCTACATTAAACATGTAAGTCAACTCCTTTCTGCATCAAAAAAATAATTTCACAAAAAAAGATAATAAAGTTATGTAAATATATAATTCATATAACTTTATTGGATTTTTTAACCATATTTATTATACAACAAAAAATGGTAAAAGTCAAAGCCTTTACCATCAATTTCTTATGTATATTTTCAATGTAACCCTTACAGTTGTAAGTCTAAATTTTTTTAAATTTAATTTTGGGGACGGTACAAATTTCTAATTAGAAGTAATTTTGGGGACAGTTCCATTTTCCACCATTTCAATCTTTTATTTTCTTGTTGAACCAAAACCACCTATTCTTTCTCCTTCTGCTGCATCATCATCTGTTGTTAAAAATTTTTGGAATATTGCTTGCCCAATAGCTTCACCTTTTTTTATCAAAACATCTTCTTCTTTGATATTATAAAATGCAAACATTATATGTCCATCATTATCTGGATTTCCATAATAATCTTTATCTACAACACCAACACTATTTGCAAGAATTAATCCTTTTTTCTTTGGATTAGAACTTCTATTATATAATAATAACATTTCATCATCTTGCATATATGCTTTTATTCCTGTTTTTACTAATGTCGGATTTATTCCTTTTTTAAAACTTGGTATTACCGTATCTTCTGCTGCTTCTACATCATAACCTGCAGAATATTTTGTTTTTCTAATTGGTAAATTTATTCCTTTTTCTTCAAATCCTTTTGCTATTTCAAATCCTCTTATTTTTTCCATAATTCATTTTCTCCCTTTCCTAATGTGCTCATTTTTTTGAGCTTTAGCTTATTTTTTCATAAATATTTTTAATTGTCAATAGTAACACAATTTTTTCGACAAAATATAATGCTATAGGAGGCAAAACATAAAATGAAACAAGATAAAAAAATTTTAAGCGAATTACCTATAAATACTAAAGCCTATATAGATAGTCTAAATTGTAATGGAAATATAAGAAGACGCTTGCTAGATTTAGGTCTTGTAAAAAATTCTTCTATAACTCCTGTTTTAGAAAGTCCTTCTGGCGACCCCAGAGCTTTTGAAATTAGAGGCACTCTTATAGCAATTAGAAAAGAAGATGCAAATTTAATAAAAATATATGTATAAGCATTAGCACATTTTAATGTCTATATTCATAATATTTTATAGAAAAAAATAGTTCTAGTCAGCCTTAAAATTACGCTGTCCTGCTTAACCGTGATTAGTTATATATGTGGCTGACTAGTAACAAAAAAATAATGCTGACTAGCAACATTGTAGGAGGTGCTTATGGGACTTACAAAATCGTCTACTGGAAATAGATTACTATCTAATGATTTGCAAAATATAAAAAATACAAATGGATACACTATAGCTTTAGCAGGTAATCCTAATGTAGGAAAATCAACTATTTTTAATAATTTAACAGGAATGCATCAACATACAGGTAATTGGCCTGGCAAAACAGTTTCAAACGCTACTGGAAATTGCAATTATAAAGGTACAGACTTTCTTTTTGTTGATATTCCTGGTACATATTCTATTATGTCTAATTCAGAAGAAGAAGAAATTGCAAGAGACTACATCTGTTTTGGAAATCCAGATGCAACCGTTGTAGTAGTAGATGCTACAACCTTAGAAAGAAATTTGAATTTAGTTTTTCAAATAATGGAAATTACTAATAATGTTATTTTATGTGTTAATTTATTAGATGAAGCGAAAAAAAAGAAAATAAAAATAGATTTAGAAAAATTATCAATTTTACTTGGTATTCCTGTTGTTGGAACTACTGCTAGAAACAAAAAAACTCTTACAAAACTTATAGATGTAGTATATAAAGTTTGCAAAAAAGAAATAATTCCTAATCCGAAAAAGGTCGTTTATTCTCCTCTTATTGAAAACGAGCTAACAAACCTTCAAAAAGAAATTGTTTCTGATAATTCTGATTTAACCAGATGGATTTCTTTAAAGTTGCTTGATGGAGAAGAAAAAATTTTAAGCTCAATTGAAAAAAATCTTTCTATCGATTTAACTAATAATGAAACTATTAATAAAATTAAGGATAAAGCTTTGAATAATTTATCTTCTCAAGGAATTGATAAAAATACCTTTAGAGATACAATAGTTTCCGCTATTATGAACAAGGCAGAAAACATATGTAAAGATGTATGTACTTTTGAAAATGAAAATTATTCAAATAAAGATAGAAAACTTGATAGAATTTTAACATCAAAAAAATTTGGAATTCCAATTATGATTGCCTTTTTAGCTTTAATTTTTTGGATTACTATTGTTGGCGCAAATTACCCTTCTCAAGCTTTGTTTTCTATGTTTAGTTGGATTCAAGAAAAATTACTAATTGGAGCTAAATTGATTAATTTACCAGAATGGTTTTCTAATATGATGATTTTAGGTGTTTACCAAACCCTCACATGGGTTATATCTGTTATGCTACCACCTATGGCTATATTTTTTCCTTTATTTACTTTTTTAGAAGACCTTGGTTACCTACCTAGAATTGCTTTTAATATGGATGGATTTTTTAAAAAATGTTGCTGTTCAGGAAAACAAATGATAACAATGTGCATGGGTTTTGGTTGCAATGCTGCAGGCTGTGTTGGGTGTAGAATTATAGATTCCCCTCGCGAAAGATTAATAGCCATTTTAACAAATACTTTTGTTCCATGCAATCGGTAGATTTCCCATTTTAATATCTATATCAACTATATTTATTGCGAGCCTGGTACAAGGAATTGGAGCATCATTTATTTCAACTTTTTTTGTTATATTAATAGTTATATTAGGAATTTTTTTAACATTAATAATTTCTAAAATACTATCAAAAACAATTTTAAAAGGAATGCCTTCCTCTTTTGTACTTGAATTGCCACCATATAGAAAACCTCAATTGGGTAAAATTTTAATTCGTTCCATTTTTGATAGAACTCTATTTGTATTAGGTAGAGCAATTAGCACAGCCGCTCCTGCTGGGCTTGTAATTTGGCTATTTGCAAACATTGGAATAAATGGAGAAAATCTTTTAACAATTATAGCAAATTTCTTAAATCCATTTGCTAAATTAATGGGATTAGATGGATATATTTTAACTGGATTCATTTTAGGAATTCCTGCAAATGAAATCGTTTTACCTATTATTTTAATGTGCTATTTGGGTAAAAATTCTTTAGTAAATTTAGATGATACTTTTTCAATTGGCCAAATTCTTATAGAAAATGGTTGGACTTTTTTAACTGCTATTAATGTAATGATTTTTACTGTTTTACATTTTCCTTGTGCTACAACTTTACTTACAATAAAAAAGGAAACTGGTAGCTTAAAATGGACTTTGGTTGGCTTCGCTCTACCAACAATATGTGGAATTATTTTGTGCATGTTTACAACATTTTTTTATAATATTTTCTTATAATACTACTAAAGGGAACTTATAATAAGTTCCCTAATTTTTAACTTCTTTTCATTATGTTTTTGTACAAAATAGTCTTTATTTAATACATCTTTATGTTACATTTTCTATAAGATGTTTTTGGAAGATGTCCCTAAAAAGAACAAATCGGAAAGCTAATAAACTTGTAGTATGTTATTTTAAACCATAAATTCTAATTAGCAACAAATTATAAATAGTAAAGCTTTCCGTTAATTTGTTCTGGTGCGAAATTTTCGTCAGAAAATTTCTGTACAAACTTAGGCGTAGCCTGTTCTACAATAGAAAAGTCAGTATGACTTTCCTATTGTAGAACAAATCGGAAAGCTAATGAATTTGTAGTATGTTATTTTAAACTATAAATTCTAATTAGCAACAACTTTAAATTAGTAAAGCTTTCCGTAAATTTGTTCCCGTGCGAAATTTTCGTCTAGAAAATTTCTGTGCAACGCTTAGGGCGAAGCCCTTTTTATACAATAGGAAAGGATTCTTTCCTATTGTATAAATAAAGCCGAAATAAGATTTTTAATCCTATTTTGGCTTTTTCATAATCACAAATATCCTATTTGCAATCACTTTGCAATATTAGTATATGAATACTAGCCAAAAATATTCTTAAATGATAAAAGGAAACTTGTCCTAAGTTTCCTAACTTTTAAATTTTATTAATGTCACTAATTTCAATTAGTAACTTATTTGTAATTTAATTATAGCATTTTCTAAACTGATTGTCTATAATTTTTTAAGAAATTTTTTAATTCTTGAAAATTACTATATCCAGAAATATTTAATAGTTCTTTTATTTGATCTTGAGCAATATTTCTATCATTTTTTATTTTCTCAATATAGTTCAATTTATCTTGTAAATTGTTTTTTAATTTTGCGTAATAATGCATTAAATTTAAAGATATTGCAATTGCTATATCAATTTCTTTCATTTCTTCATTTGATAACGTTGTTATATAGTTTTCTAGTCGTGCTTTACTTACACATAAAATATTTGATACATTAACATAACCATCTAATAAAATAATTCCATCATTATTATATTGTTTATTGATTTCTTTGATACTTGGAATATTTTTATATGTATGAGTTATGGGTGCAACTATAACATTTCCAGACTTTGCATTTCCTATATTATTTTGTAAAATGATACAAGGTCTTAATTTTTGAATTTCATTTCCAATACCTATTCCAAAATAGCAATTATATACTTGTCCTCGTTTTACATATCTTTTGTTAGCTTGTTCAATTTTTGTATTTAAATATATTTTTGTTTTCATCCAATCTAATAATTCTTGTATTTTATTTAATTCAATTTGCATTAACATCAACCTTTCAGAAGTTTATACTATACTTAATTATTTTTTCTCCAATCTTTAGTTAATTCCTTTTCTTCTCTTGGGTCTATTTGTTCTTGTTCAACATCAATTAAATAAATTTTATTATAAAAACCACCTTTTTCATTTTTCTTATTAATTCTGGCTTTTTCAACTTCTTCCATCGATATATTTTTGGCTTGTACTATGCTTGAGATAACTTCCATTAAATCAGCTAATTCTTCAATACTATGTTCTTCTATAAATTCATGAGCTTCTTCAAAAAGTTTTTTATCTAATTCCTGTAAATATTCATAATCATTTAGAACTTTATAATTAGCTTTTCGACCTTCCAATTTATTTATATTTTCTGGAATTTTATCTCTTACCAATTTGTTATAAGTATATTTCATTTTCATCATCTCCTAATGTATTATGTCTATAATATAAAACATATGTTCTTAATTGTCAAGACTTTTTTATTATTTTATTTAAATTTTGTATTAATTGTATAAGGAGATTTTTTATAATCTAAAATATATATCATAATAAATTTTATAAAGTCTAATTTTCTCTTGCTTATCCAATAAATCCAAACTTACCATGTTGTTATTCCCATGTGTATGGGCTTTGGTTGGCTTCGCTCTACCAACAATATGTGGAATTATTGAAATATTCGATAGTGGGCAGACATGGTTGTCCGCTCCTACTTTCCTTAAATTTGTTCAGTGCGAATTTTATTTATAAATATATACGGATAAATTCCACATACAATTAAATAACATATAATAGGAATATTGGTTGTAGTAGATAATATCAATGTGATAATAAACGCTAATATACATAATTTAGATTTAATTGTTTTTTTGCAAAAATCAATCAT
Organism: uncultured Clostridium sp.; assembly: GCA_946409935.1. GTDB lineage: Bacteria > Bacillota > Clostridia > TANB77 > CAG-508 > CAG-269. The sequence continues at coordinate 9,263 of CAMJYG010000031.1, forward strand.
TGAATTAACGATCATTACACATATACAAGTTGAAACACCAAGTAAAAAATTTTTTATTATTTCATTATTCAAAAAAGAATCAATTGAAAAAGAAATGATGATTATAACTATGAGAGGAAAAAAACAAAAACCTAAAACAGAAAATAATCCACCTAAAAATCCGTCAATTTTATTTCCTATGAATGCAATTGCATTTACTATAGCTGCACCAGGACCACATCTTCCTATTGTTATAGCATCTAGAACATCTTCCTTGTCGATTAATTTTCTTTTTGTAACTAGTTCATTTTCAAAAATAGGAATCATAGTTACAAGATTTCCAAACATAAGTCGCCATATTACATGCCAATGGTCCGAGGAGCCATTTGCGAAATTGTAAGCATTCTATTTACTTCTGTATAATCAAACCAATTTGTTTTATCTGATAATTCAAATATATATGGTAAAGTTGCAAATCCACCACCAAAAGAAAATGCACCAATTTTTAAAAATTCATAAATCAAACTAAAAAGAAACATAAAACACACTTCCTCTACTATAAATTTAATTATATTATAATATTCCAGAATACTAGAACTTAGTAACTTACTCATTAATATATTATAAGTTCCTAATCTTATTTTTCTTTTTGTTTCAAAACTATGCTCAATTCTTTCCAATTAAAAAAATATTGGTTTTAATTCATTATAAAGTTTTTTACCATTTTTAGTTAATTCCATATTTTTTCTATTAAATAATACTGTATTAAGTTCGTTTTCTAGCTTTTTTATTTGTTTTGATACTGCGGGTTGTGATATATATAATTTTTCGCTTGCCTTTGTAATGCTTTTTTCATCTGCTACTAATACAAATAGCCTATATAATGTTTCATTTCCGAATCTCATATTTTCCTCTCCATATATTACATATTACAATATTATGTTAATTTTGTAAAGTATTAAATAATTGAAATTTTTCAAACCCTCGAACTCATCAAATTAGATGACGAATATCTTTTCAAACCTTTATAAAATACCATAAATGCCAATACAACTATAGCAACTGTAAATAAAATTATATATAGAAAGCTCATAATATTAAAATTTATTATTGTTTCTACTGGTAAGTAATTGGCTAGGCCTACTGGAACAATAGTATATAAAATAATTTTTATTATCCCTTTAAATATTTTACCTGGGTATGTAGCAAAATTTATTATTGCTGTAGATAAAGTATCTGCAATAACATCTCCTCTAACTATCCAAAATGATAAACTTTGAATAATACTTATAAATGCAGTTAAAACAATTCCACCTGTTATAGAAAACAATGTAAATAATATAAAATTTTCTATGTTTACTCCATATATAATTAAGCATATATATCCATATATTAAATCGCCTATTGCAGATACCCTTGTTTCTGAGGTCAAAACACTTAATAATATGTTTTTTGGTTGAACTATAAACGTATCTAGTTTACCATTTATTATTAAATCACCTAATTTGAATGCTCCGTTAAATACTATATTTGCCACTCCAAAAGTACTTGCTGCGATTCCCCATAATAAAATTACTTCTTTTATTGTGTATCCGCCTATTTCATCTTTTAACCTAAATAATACTAACCATTGAATAATAAAAGTAGCATTATTTAATATCATGAAAAGTATATTTGTTATAAAAGTTACCTTATTTACCATTTGTCTCATAACATTATATTTTACTGATAATAGTATTACTTTTATTTGATTTTTAACCGCCATTAACATTTAATTTTTTCACTCCTTTATTGTATAGAAATCCTATTATAATTAAAGAAATTACTAAATATATAATTTGTGCAATTAATATATTTAAAAAAGTTTCTATGCTAAAATCTATTATTAGTTTAGTTGGGCCATATGTTACAACAAATATTGGTGTACATTTTATTATTGGCCTTATTACTTCTGGAAACATTTCTATTGGAAATAATGTTCCTATTACTAATATAAGCTTATCATATACCCAATGAAATGGTGTTGAATCTTCTATCCAGAAAGAAAAGATACTAATTGTAATTCTTAATACCGAATTTATAATTATTCCGAAGTATCAATGATATAGCTATAAATGGTATATTCATAAAATTAAAATTATTTATTGGACCTACGAAAATGACTCCTAATATCATTCCTAATATAAAAAATATAATAGATTTTATAGTTATTTCTCCTAAGTGCTTTGAAATTATGTAATAAATATAATTATATGGTTTATTTATGTTGTAAGCAATGTTGCCAGTTTTTATATCTTCACTTATTTCTGTTGTTAATATCTTATTCCTAGTTCCAAACCATAAAACCTCTGTAATTAAAACATACCATATCATTTGTTCCATTGTGTATCCATTTATTATCTGGCTACTATCTGAATAAATATATTGCCATAAATTTATAAACACAAACATCATAACTATAAAGTTTAAAAATCTTATCATTACACTACTCATGTAATTCAAATTTTCTATTAATGTTGCCTTATATATATACAAGTATTTTTTCATTATTACTATCATTCCTTTCTTACTTTTAATTTTAACTAATACTTCTACACCTTATTTTCTTTATAAATTGAAGTGATAATATCTTCTAATGGTATGTTAGAAATGTTTATATCAACAATTTTATCTGTATCTAATAGTTTTATAACATCTGCAACTTGCTTCTTTGTGCTGTCTATTTCTACCTTTAAGTTAGTGCCTTTGTCTTTTACTACTGTAATTCCTTCTTCTCCTTGTAAATTTACTTTTTCTTTTAGCTTAACTTCTATAACTTTTTTATTTAAATAATTATATTTTAAATTATTCATTGTATCGTCCATAATAATTTTGCCTTTGTTTACTATAATTACCCTTTTACAAAGTTTTTCTATATCTCCAATATCATGGCTTGTTAGAAATATTGTCGTGTTATATTCTTTATTCATTTTTTTGATTAATTTTCTTATATTTTCTTTAACAACTGGATCCAACCCAATTGTTGGTTCATCTAAAAATAATATTTCTGGCTTATGTATTAAACTTGCTGCTATTTCACACCTAATTCTTTGGCCAAGTGATAAATTTCTAACTGGTGTATTTATAAAGTCTTGCAATTCAAACGTTGCTTTTAATTCCTCTATTCTATTTTCAATTTCTTCGTTTGGTATATCATAAATAGCTCCAAAGAATTTGAAATTATCGTATGGAGTTAGATGCATCCACAATTGCTCTTTTTGACCAAATACTGTTCCTATTTTATATGCTAATTTTTTTCTTTGTTTTGAAGGATTTATACCATTTACTGTTATTTCACCACTTGTTGGATATAAAATTCCAGTTAGCATTTTTATTGTTGTAGATTTTCCTGCACCATTTGGTCCAATAAATGCTACTACCTCTCCTTTTTCTACTGAAAAACTAATATCTTCTACTGCTTTTACTTCCTTATATATTGGCTTTATTATGGATTTTAAACTTCCCTTTATTCCTTTTTCTTTTTCTTTAATCTTAAAATTTTTATTTAGATTTTTTACTTCGATTATACTCATTTTAAACATCATTCCCTTCTTACTATAAAAATTTATCTAAATTCAATTATATTGTTGCTTTTCCCAATCAATTCTTTTGGTATTAAAAACATAATTCAAAAAGCCCTGCAAAAGAAATCATTCAAGACTCCTTTGCAAGACTTATAACAATCTTACTTTAAGTGTAAATAACATTCTATTTTGTTATTCTTTACCGCTCCAGTATTTTAACTTTTAGATAAACTCTCAAATATAGATTATATTTTACAATGAATTTTTAGTTTTGTCAATGCTTTTAATTGTTTTTATGTCAACTGTTGTCCTTATTAATTACAATTCAGCCATTAAACTTACATTTTCAGAATTAAATTTACAAATTATTCTGTTTTATATCATTAACAAATTTTTCTTTTATTTCTTCTGGTAACAATAATATTTTTTCAACATCTTCTTTTTTTATTATTTCTGGTATGAATTTTCCACTATCTATATATTTAGGGTCATTTGAAAATTCTGGTCCATCTCCTGTTCCAAATTCGCCATCTATATACTCACACAAAAAGAAATATTCTTTTTGGTTAAATCTTTCTGACTCCATCTCATATAATTCCTTTATAACTCTAACATTTATTCCAAATTCTTCTTTTATTTCTCTAATTGTTCCTTCTTCAAGTGTTTCGTTTTCTTCTAACCCTCCACCTGGAAATGCATAATAATTTTGTATGTCTTCTCTTTTTTTAACTCCTACTCTATGCATAAGAGCAAAACCATCATTCATTGGTATTATTCCCGCAACTCTAATTCTTTTCATATTTGTATTCCTACTTTCTTAAATATAACTTCAATTTAATCTTTAAAACATTATTCTTTTGTCTTCAAATTTTCTAATTTTTCGATATATTTTGTTTTATCTACATAGTAATATCCATCTTCTACTAGTTCCTTATAATTGCTTATACCTTTTGGTAATCTAATCATTTAAATTACCTCCTATACTTTGTTTTTTGTATGATACCATTGTACTATATTAACCAAAGAAAAGCAAGAGATTTCTCTCTTGCCATTTATAATTCATCATATTCCTATCCCCAAACACCATAAAGCATCTTTATTTCTTTATAGATAAAATTTTATATTGCATTACACCTGCTGGTGCTTTTACATCTACAGTTTGATTTTTCTTTGCACCTAATAATGCTTTACCTAATGGTGATTCATTTGATATTTTATTTTCTGCTAAATTTACTTCTGTAGAACCTACAATTGTATATTCTATTGTTTCATCAAATTCAATATCTAAAACTTTTACAATATTTCCAACTTGTACTGTTTCAGTATCTATTTCTTTTTCATCAATAATTTTAGCATATCTTAATTTATTTTCTAATTCAGCTATTTTTGCTTCATTCTCTGCTTGAGCAGTTTTAGCTTCATCATATTCTGAATTTTCTGACAAATCTCCAAAACCTAACGCTACTTTTATTCTATCAGCTACTTCCGCTCTTTTGTCTGTTCTTAGATAATTTAACTCTTTTTCTAAATTATCATATCCTTCTTGTGTTAATAGTACCTCTTTCTCTTCCATAGTGCTTCTCCTTTCTTCTTTTTGTTTATATTTTTTAAAGCAAGATATATATTACGGCAAAAAAAAGTTTTTGTCAAGGTATTTTTTACACATTTTCTTTTTCTTTTATTTTTTTATTTTCAAATTTTGTTGTAATTGCAATTAAACTTAGAATATAAACTGTAATAACCATAGAGATTGTTAATCTTCCAACTGGAATTCTAGTTATTGCAATTATACTAAATAATAGAATTTGAGATACTATAGTTATACCTAATGTCATAAATATAACTTTAAATTCACCCAATTCACGATATCTAATACACATATATATTAATATTATACTAGTTGCTATTATAGCAGGTATTATATATGGCTTAACAATATCTTTACCTTTTAAATGTGGTATTGACTGTATTTGTACATTATTGGCATCTATTTCTACTCCATATTTTTCATTTACTTTATTTATTATTTCATTTTTTTGTTCTTCAGTTATATCTCTAGCTATTATATTAGCAGAATCTCCATATACTTCAACTTTTTGAATTATTACTTGTTCATTTTTCATAACCTCATCTGTTATACTTCTTATGTCAGATATATCAAATTCTTTTGTTATATATAATTCTATTGATTTACTTTTTTCTGATGTTAAATCAAAATTGAAGCCTTTTAATAGTACAATCAACAATCCAACAACTATTACAATGATTGATACTATACATAAGATTTTTATTTTATTATCTATTTTTTGCATTTTTAATCACATTCCTTTCTTAAGGCACAAATTTATACTAAACACTTCAAACTTTTTTTCTAAATAGTGAATCTAATTATTTTTTATCTTTACAGCCCCAGTTTCTAATAATTTATTAGTAATAATTATATTATAAATAGCAATTAATAATATTCCCCAGAACATTACCATTCCAAAACTACTTATAGGTATCCATCTTACAAAACTGAAAGTAATAACCATAATTATAATTGGTATTGTTTTTATAAAAAATTCTTTATATATTTCTTTATTATATTTTTTTATCTCCTGCAATTCTAAAAATTGACCTTTATTTTTCAAATTTAATAATAACTTGTTTATTAAAATATAATTTAATATTAAAATAATTCCAATTCCAAATATTCCTTCAATAGATAATGTTACATTAGCATATCTAATTAATAATAATAAAGTTGAAGGTAATCCTATATAAGAAATTGCAGATAATATACCTAGTAATTTATATCTAATAATTAATATTATTAATGCAACTACTGTTATTCCAATTATTGCATATAATATATTATTTAAATCATTATTTGTAATATCAGATACTAAATATTTATTTTCTTGTAATTCATATACTACAGGTATTTTTCCTGTTTTTAAAACAGTTGCCATACTAGAAGCTTGTTCAATATATTGTTTTAACATGTCTTGCTCTGTAGTTGCTCCACCTATTGACAATTGAAGTTTTCCTGTTTTAAGTGTTTCATCAAAACTTGTTGACATTATTTCTTGATCATCAACTTTCATTGTTATTTTCTTTTCAGTATCTTCTGAATTCTCTTCATTATCATTTTCTTCATTGGCTTCTTCATTATTTTCGTCATTACTGTCTGATTTATTTTCTACTTTTACATATTTATTGCTTATTTCTTCTAATTTTTTTGTTCCTTCTTTGGTAAATTCTATACTTAAATATACTGTTGTTCCATTATAATTTGTAGTGGTTGAATTTGAACCATATAATACTTTAGCTGTTTCTAAATCATTATTATCCATTAATACTTCGTTTGTTTGACTATCAACTATTTCAAATTTTCCTGTAGTAGCCACATTTGTTACAATTGAATCTGTTTGTTCATCCTCTGGTAATTCTATCACAAATTCACCTGTTTGTTCATCTAATTTTATAATATAATCTTGTACATTAAGCTCTTTTAACCTTTTTTCTATTATTTCTTTAGATTTTTTATAGTTTTCTAATGTTTTTACTTCCTCGCCATTTACAAAATTTTCTTCTTTTACATATCCCTTCTCTGCTATTTGATCATCTGTTAAATCTTCTTGACCTTCTACTACATTTCCTTCTGAATCTTTTATTGTTGTACTACTTTCTGTATTTAATTTTAATCTTATAACTCTTGCACCTTTTAAATCCATAGCGTATAAATAATCTTTTACTTTATTTTCCATTCTATTTTGATATTGTTTATAAACACCACCAAATGATACCATTGTAATTAATACAATTATTAATGTTATAGTTAATATTTTTACTTTTTTCATTTTTACAATCTTTCCTTTCTAATACTCAAAACTGGAACGTAGTCAAAATTCGAATTATTTCTTATAATAATCTCGTTCCATTTATTACAAGCTCAAACCAAATCTTTAAATATTTAGCAGCATACTTACTCATCATTGTCCTATCCATAAATATTTCAAAATAATCTAAAACAGGACATAATTTAGTATCAATTGTTAAATCTAAAATTATTTTTCTTTCTTCACTATTCATTGTTAATTCTGCATTTGTTACTGCATAGTTTACTCTATCATGAATATCAAACGTAGACAAGTTTTTATTTGTTACTCTATTTCTATGAACATCCGACTTATCTGCCAAAATTAAAGCAGCTGATATATCACTTACTGCTGTCCCAGTATTTTCGTCATGATTTCCTATTGCCATCATTATTTCTGTTCTTTCTTCGACTGGCATTCCCATATCTCTTAATATATTATAAGCTAAAATTGCTCCGCTATGAGCATGGTCTGTTCTATTCACACAATTTCCAATATCATGCATATATCCAGCTATTTTTGCGAGTTCTACTGTCCTTTCTGGATACCCTAATTTTTCTAAAATTTCTCCTGCTCTCTGTGATACAATTGCAATATGTCTGTGACTATGCTCAGTATAGCCGCAGCCCATCTAATTGTTTTTGAGCTCCATTTATAAGAGCTTCTACTTCTTTATTCTGTATTACATCTTGTAGTGTAATCATTCTGGCATTCTTCCTTTCCCTAAGCTTAACAAATATATTTAAATTCAATCTGCTCACTTTTTTAGTCTTCCTAGATTTTATATTAAAATACAAAAAATATCAACTATTTTATAAAATTTATATTTAAAAAAATTACAGTTCAGTAACTTAAAATTTCATTGTCCTGCTTAACAGTGATTAGTTATATTGTTACTGAACTGTAACTTAAAAATGTGTTACTGTTCGCAACTAAAAAAAATAGAATTATAAAATTCTATTTCATATCTTCAAATTTTATCATTCCTATTTTTTTATTTTTCATAATTATGTTTGACATTATATATTATTATTTACGTTTTTTAGATACTAATAAAAAACTATATTTTATAATTCTAGTTCACTATTATCTATCCTTGTTTCATCTCTTGCAATCCCATCATATACTATAAAATTTCCTTCTCCTGCTTGTGTTAAAATTCTTCTAGCATCAATCCTTTGCTTAAAAGCCTTTAATGGATCCTCTCTGTTATTTTTTTCTGTACTTATATTTTCTATTTCCATTTCTGCAATTTCTTCTAATGAATGTCCATTTTCAAGCAAATTGTACACATCTTTAGGCGGAATGTTTTTTCTTTTTACTTTTCTAAAATCTATCTTTGTTATTTTATCATTATCTCTATAATATTCTTCTAATCTTCTACCTATTGTCCTTTGCGAAACCTCTATTTTATAGAAATTATAAAACTCTGGTATTCGTTCTTTTTCCACTCCTATTTTAAGTAACATAAATTAAATCATAAACATCTTTAGCATATCTATAACCTACATTCTTTTATTCATGATATATATCTTTTTTTTTCATAAAATTTTTTCCCTTTCTTTTCCAAATTTAATTATTCATTAATTTTCTTCTAATTACTAATATTTTTTGTTTATCCTGTTCTATTAATTCTTCTACAATTTTTATTTGTTCTCGAAATAATTCTTTTAATTGTTCAACTTTTTCTTCAGGAATTTCAGATTCCTGAATTTCATTTTTCATATATTTTCTTTGCAACTTTAATAATTCTTTGTCTTTTAATATATATTTTTCCATTAATGATTTTTCTCTCCTTCATCTTCTATTATATTGTTTTCTCCATAAGTATTTTCATCACTTATCTTCTCTTCTCCTCTTGAAATTGAATTAAATTGCCCTAGTAGCTTTTCACTTTTAGCCTTTCGTTCTAAGCTTCTTTCTAATCTTGCTTTTAATTCTTCTAAGCTCTCTAAATCCTCATTACCTTCTACACACAATTTTCTAACTTTAGATGCACTAATTTTAAAATTACATTCTTCATTAATAAATTTAGTAATAGCCTCAAATGTAACTCCCTTTTTTCTTAATTGAAATATTTTTTCTTTTATTTCTTCCGGTATATTCATAGCTCTTGATATATTTTTGTTACTAGATTTAGGTACTTCTTCTCCCCTTTCTTCAAAAATTGCTAAACATAAATATCTAGCTCTTTCTGCGCTATAGTCATAACCAAGTTCTCTACATCTTTCAGCTATTTCTATATATGATTTTCCTTCCTTTTTTAATCTATATATTTCATCTGTTAAATTATTATCTTTTTTTGTAACTCTTTTAATCTTTGGTTCATTTTCTCCTTTTTTCAAGAATATTTTTTTACAAACATTTCTTATTTTTGAATACTTAACATCAATTGAATTAGATTTTAAGCATTCTTCAATTTGTTTATATGTCATTCCTTTTTTTCTCAATTCATATATCTTTTGAACTAATGTATCATTTTCCTCTTTCCATTTAAAACCCACTCCAAATTTTTTTCTGCATATTTTTCCTATTTCTCCATACGATATTTCTATATTTTTTCTCTTTATATGTTCAAAAATCTCTTGAACTGTCAATCCCTGTTGTCTAAATTTATAAATTTCTTCAATTACTTTTTCATCTATTTTTTCTTTTTTAAAATCTTTTACATTGGGAATTTCTTCACCCTTTTTTAGATATATTGCATTACATTTTCTTCTTACTGTATCTTCAGATATTCTAATATTATTATTATTTAGAGATTCAGCTATTTCTCTATTTGACATTCCTTGCTTTTTTAAAAGATATATTTTTTCGCCTATTTCATCTATTACATCTTCTTCACCTATTTGGGATTTCTTTTTTCTTATTAGTTTTGGATATTTTACTCCTTTAACTTTATATATTTCCTTACATCTTCTACTTAAAGCATCTCTTTGTATTTTTCTTCCACTTTCAGCAAAATAATTAATCATATCATTAAACATCATTCCACTTTCTCTTAATTCAAATATTTCTTCATCTGAAATATCAGATGGTGTTTCTTTCTTTTTCATACCTCTAAACTCATTTTCAATTTCATATTGTATAATCTTCTCTCCGTTTACATTAACAAGACAATATACACTTCTAGGCTCTTCCTCACCTTTTGCTTCAAAAATCTCTTTGCATCGTCTCTGAATAATACTCGCTGATACTTTTATCCCCATATCTAAATAATATTTTGATATAGCATTATATGAATAACCCTTTTTTCTTAAATTATATATCTCTCCATCTGTTATTTTATCTCTTCTACCATTTTGTGGTTCCTCAATTCCTTTTTGTTGATATATTATTTTACAATATTCTTTTACCTTTGATGATTCAATATTCCTATTTCTATTTTTAAAATATATGCTAATCTGTCTGTAACTATTTCCCTGCTCCCTTAAATTAAAGATTTCCTCTATTTCACCTTCTGATACATTAACTCTTTTTTTTCTTCTATTTTTTTCTTCAGTTGCTTCTTCTCCTTTTTTTTTACTCATTTTTCAATAAATCCCTTCTTTTTTATTTTACATAATATTGTATCATATATTATGTAAATTTGCAAGAACAATTTTCTATTATTTAGATTATAAGAATATAGAACATTTCGTTATTATCTGAACAAATCGGAAAGTTAATAAATTTGTAGTACATTATTTTATACTATAAATTCTAATTAGCAACAAATTATAAATAGTAAAGCTTTCCGTAAATTTATTCTAGCACGAAATTTTTGTCAGAAAATTTCTGTGCAAACTTAGGCGTAGCCTGTTCTATAATAGAAAAGTCAGCATGACTTTCCTATTGTATGAAAAAAAATAGAATTATAAAATTCTATTTCATTTCTATCACGTTCTATTATCTTTCAAAACTTTTATTCTCAGTACCTCTTCCGCCATAGACTCTTGTATTTCCTGACATTTTAGCCATTCGGCAGTTTAATCTACTTTTTAAATCGTTTAAGTCACTACAATTATTTTCTTTTCTTTCAATTTTCATATTCGATATTTCTGTTAATGAATAACCTTCTTTAAGTAATTTATACACATCAGCAGCTAAGATATTTTTTCTTGCTGTTTCTTTAAAATTAATTTTTATATTATTGTCTTTGCAATATTTATTACATCTACTATCTATTGTACTTGGTGAGACTTGTACTCCATCTAATTCATACAATTTTTTTATCTCTTTTCTAGACATTCCCATCTTAAGTAATAGAAATACCATTTCTCCTGTAACTTCTTCTATTAATTTAAATGATCCTCCTGGTCCTCCTCCCTTCCTGACTTGATATTTTTCATTTCTTTCGTAAAAAACCCTTTGTTTAATATTACTAATAGAATCTAGATCTACGTTATACCCCATTTTTTTTAAATAATTTAATATATACGCGTTACTTTTTCCTGCATTTGTCATCTCATATATAGCTTGTTTAGCTTCATCTGATAATTGTTCCTTTTTTTTACCTAATATTTTTCTCATTTTTACTATCATTCCTTTCTTAAGGCACAAATCTGGTTGGAAAAGAATTAAATTTTGACAAGGCATATTATATTTAAAAGGCAAGGGCACATACTCTTTGTATGTAACCGCGTTTTAAATATAATATAACGCAGTCAAAATTGTAATTATTTTTCAACCTTTCACCTTAATTTTTACCTTTCTATATTATTTACATTATATTATACTATAGTTTATGTAAACTTGCAAGTGCTTTTTTATTATTTTTATTTAACTTCTAAATTATTGTCTACTATTCACGACCAAATATGATTATAAAACATAATGGCTTCAAGTTAATATATAATATTTTTTGAAAAAAGCAGATTGAAAGTGAGCCAGTTAAAAATCCACATTCTTCAGCTTTTATTTACTCCTATAATCCCTCCAAGTATTCCAAATATCATACCTACAATTATCATTATAATACTTTGAAGATTTAAGCTAAATCTCCAATTTAAAATACTAGAAATAAAATATATTATACCAATATATGAACACCCAATTACCGCACCATTTAACAAACCATTTTTCCTTATTTTTAAATTTCCAATTGAACTACCAATTAAAATACTAACAGCAGTTATAATTATTATTACAGTATCTATTGTATTTTCATTTATATTTGTATATGTAAGTAATATTGCAAAAATTAATAACATTACAGTTGTTGTAATAAAAGCTACTACAATACCCTTACAAATATTTTTTATAGTTTTATTTTCACTCTTTTTTACCATTTCCATTTAAAAATTCATTCCTTCCACATTAAAATTTACTCTAATTAATCTATATTAAAGCAAAAAAGAAATAGAACTTAAAATTCTATTTCCTTAATCTTTATTTTATTTTCTCCACAAAAGGTTCTTCTTGAATTTCCATCGAATACTCTAAGCTTTTCGCCTCTTGCTTCCAATAATGCTTTTCTAGCATCAATCCTTTCTTTAAAATCACACATTAAGTCTACTTTTGGTGATTCTATTGGTTCTTTTTTATTTTTAAGTTTTTCTTCTTTTTTAGATTTATCTTTTTTCATCTTTCCAATTTGTTCTATTGAAAGACCTTCCTTTAATAAATCAAAAACTTCCTGTGCTGTTATTCCTTTCTTGCTCTTATTATAGGCTTTTGTTTCTGCTCCTATTTTTTCACAATAACTTTGATATCTTCTACATATTGATGTTTCAGAAATATTTATTCCTTCCATTTTATATAATTCAACTATTTCACCATATGACATACCTATTTTATGTAATTTAAATACTCTTTCATCATCAACCTCATTCACCTTTTTAAGATAACTCCAACTTCTAAAACCATATTCTTCGCCTTTTTCAAAAAGCACCTTCTTTAATAAATTACTTATTTCATTTCTGCATACAGAATATCCCTTTTCTTTTAATATTTTTACAATTTCCTTATTCTTTTTTCCTTCTTTATACAATAAATATATTTCATCTTTTACCTTATAATATATTCCTGTTCCTTTTTGTCCCATAACAAAATTTTCCCTTCTATTTATAAAAATCTATTATTTCTTTATTATATTAATATTTTTTGTTTATCATCCTCTATTAATTGTTCAACAATTTCTATTTGCTCTCGAAATAATTCCTTTAATTATTCAACTTTCTCTTTTGACATTTCAGATTCCTTGATTTCATTTTTCATGTATCTTTTTTGTAAACTTAATAATTCTTTATCTTCCAATATGTCTTTTTTCATTAATGAGTTTTCTCCCCTTCAATTTCTATTTTTTTACCTTCTTCATAAGTGTCCCTTTCCTCTTGACCTATTATTTTTCTGTCTGCTTTGTCAGCGTTCTTCTCACCTTTATTATCTATTAATTCATATTGTGCTAATAACTTTTCACTTGCAATTTTCTCCTCTAATTTTCTTTTTAATTCAGTCTTTAATTCGTTTAAACTCTCTCCATTTGAACTTTGTTCTTCTATTTTTCCTGTAACATTTATTGTCTTTATCCCTTTTTTACTTTTTGCTTTAGGTACTTCTTCTCTTTTTTCTTTAAAAACTCTTTTGCATACATATTCTGCTTTTGAGACACTACATTTATAACCTTTTCCTTGACATTCTTTAGCAATTTCTTTAAATGTCTTTCCTTCCTTTCTTAATCTAAATATCTCATTTTCTAAATCTTGTTTGTTTTTTTCCTTTATATTATTGCTTGGTTTATTTAATTTTTTTCTGCCACCCTTTAATATAGGCTCAATTTCTCCTTTTTCTTCATATATTTTTTTGCACATATCTCTTACTTCTGAATAATTAACACTTATACCTTGTTCTTCTAAACTATCCTTAATTTTATTATATGAATACCCTTTTTGTCTTAATTCATATATTGCATTACCCATTTTTTCTTTTTTCCAATTGAAACCAACTCCAAATTCATCTTTACATACTTTCCATACTTTATAATAAGAAATATCTATGCCCTCACCTTTTAAAGTATCCAAAATTTTTTGCAGTGTCACCCCTTCTCGTCTCATTTTATGTATTTTATCTTTAATTTCTTTAACTTTTTCATCTTCTTTTTTAACTTTTTCTTTTTTAGATCTCTTTTTTTTCTTTAATTTTGGATATTTCATTCCTTTACTTCTATATATTTCTCTAGTTCTTTTTCCTAAAATATCTCTTGATATTATTCTTCCACTTTTGGCAAAATCATCAATCATACTATCTAATGTCATACCTTCTTCTCTTCGTTCAAATATTTCATCGTCTGATATATCTGATTGTGTATCTTTGCTTTTTCTGCCACCAAAATCGCCTGCTTTTCCATATTTGATTGTTTTCTGTCCATCTACATCAACAACACAATATACACTTACAGGTTCTTTTTCACCTTTAGCTCTAAAAATTTCTTTACATCTTACACTTATTGTAACTGATGATATTGTTATTCCTTTATCTTCAAAAGATTTTGATATTGCATTATATGAATATCCTTTTTTTCTTAAATTATAAATTTCTTCATCTGTTATTTCATTCTTTTTTCCATTTTGTGGCTCTTCTAAACCTTTTTCTTCATATATTATTTTACAATATTTCTTTATTGTTATTGGTGATATTTTTCTACCTTTATCTTTGAAAATACGGTGAATTTTCCTGTAACTATTTCCTAGTTGCCTTAAATTAAAAATTTCTTCCATTTTCTCTTTTTTTGCATTGGTCGAATTTAAATCATCTTTACCTATTTTATTTTTCTTCCAAGATCTTTGTCCTCTATTGGGATTAGGCTCTTTTTCCCCTTTCTCTATAAATATTTCTTTACATATTTTAATTAACTTATTGTATGGTACTATTACATTTTCTTCCCTTAATTTTTTATATAAATCATCATATGACAATCCACTTTTTCTTAATTCATATATTCTTTCTTTCACTTTAGAATCTATTTCATCTGTTATACCTTTTTCATTACATATAATTCTCCAATAGTCATTTACTGTTCTTATAGCAATATTATTTCCTTCACTTCTAAAAATTTTTGTGATTTCTCTAAGACTCTTTCCTTGAGATTTTAATTCATATATACGTTCTTTTACCTGTTCTTCGTTTTCTATTCTTCTCAAATCTACTGGTTTTTTGCCTTTTTTATTACATGCTTCTACATATCTAGCTTTTAACGTACCTCGTGATACCTTTATTCCTCTTCCCGTATAAATATTTTCAATTTCAACATATGATTTTCCTTCTTCTCTAAAATTAAAAATTTCATCTGCTGATATATTATTCTTCTTTTTAGCTCCTTCTCTACTATTACTCATTCTAAAAATCCTCTCTTTTAAACTTTACATAATATTTTATCATATATTATGTTGATTTGCAAGAATAAATTGGAAAACTAAAAATATTTTATATATTAATCACGTTAAGTAGGAAAACCCAACCTTAATTTACTGAACAGTAACACTTTAGAAGCTTCATAGAGTTTCCTATTGTACAAAAAAAGTAAAGAAATGAAATAATTTTCTTTCATTTCTTTACTTTTTAAAACTATTTTTAAGCTATTTTAAAAATGAACAGTAACCTATTTTTTACTATACAATTTTTCTAAAACAATAATAAACATTGCATGTGACCATCCAAGTCCAATTACCCAGTTTGGTTTCAAAGTAGAATTATCTATTTGCTCCCCCAAGAAATAATGTTTTCCTGCAGTTTTCAATACAAAATCAAAAGTTTCTTTTGCCTTTTTCTTCTCACCAGCTTCCAAATAATATAATGTCATCCACAAATTAGCTATTGGCCATGGATTTCCATTCATATAATGGTCTTGTTCAAATCTTTGGTATCCTCCTGTATATGTTCTTAAGGATAAATTTATTCTATCTATTGTATTTAAAATCTTTTTTTCTTTTGGTTTAAATACATTAAATGGTGTTACAGCCCCCACTAAACTTATATCCATTTTCTTATCTTCAAAATTTCTAACATAAGATTTTTTTTCTTCATCATATAATTTTTCATTTATATATTTTTTTATTTCTGTTTGTAACTTTTCTACAGATTTTATATTTTTAGATATTTTTTCTTCTTTTAACCTATTATTATCAAAATCTGATGCTTTATCACCTAAAATTCTATATATTTGCCTTATACATTCAAATGCACCATATATACTTGCAAGAGAATATAAGTGAATTCCTTCACACATTTCCCATAAATCATAGCTTACATGATATTTATGACCTTGCCTATTTATGCTATTTTCTATTTCTTCTTGAACTTTATCTTTATCTCTTTCATCTTTATCATCTATTTGTAGCCAATCTTTAACATATCTTTTTAAAAAATCAATTGCTTTTTCACACATTTGCAAATTTTCTTTTAGAAATTTTTCAGATTTTGTATATTTATAATGTTCATATACACCATAAACAACACTTGCTGTTTCATCAATTTGATATCCCCAACAAGGAGCAAGCTTTCCATCTGTAAAAAATCTTTGTTCCCACATTCCATTTTTGCTTTGAGTTTTTCTACAAAATTCTTTATAAAATTTTTCAGTTTCTTTTTCCATTTTCAAAATATCTAAAGCTTTTGTTATAAAAACAGCATCTCTTGGCCAACAATATGCATACCTTCCACATTTAGTAAAATTTTCATCAATCTCTGGCGAAGCAATAATTCCACCGGTATCCTGATTTGTAAGCAATGGAAACAATAATATACTTCTTCTATAAATTTCATATATTTGCTCTTCATAACTGTTTTGAGGTTCTTTTAAGTTTAGTCCATTATGAGCTTTTACATATTTTCTCCAATATGATTTTACATTTGTATATTCTTTATCTAAATCTATTCTCTTTATTCTCTCTACTTCATCTTCTATTTCTGAAATATTTTTATTTTCTTGAATAAATACACAAATTTGTAATTCTTTCTTCTCCTGAGGCTTTATAACCCCTAAATCAAAACAAAAACTACAATCTTTAGACATTCCAATATAATCTTTGTCATTTATTTCACATCTTTTAATTGTGTCTTTACTTCCATTTATTTGATGGTTAGAAATACTCATACCTTTTGCAAATGTCGCAACAGCAAAATCATGTGCATATTGAAGCATTCCTCCATCTATTATTTTGGAACTCACAAAATTGTTTATATCAGATAATAATTCAGAATGAATATAAAAACTTGTATTTAAGTCTATTTTAGCATCATTAACAAAAGTATATTTTTTTACTAAAACATTTTCTTTTATTAAAATAAAATCTGTTTGTAAAATTTTCAAATTAAAATATGTATTAGTTGTTTCAGTATTTAGTATGTTAGTATCTGTATCATAATACTGCTTGTATACATTATTAATATCATCATGTAAATAAATTAAATCAGAATTATTTATTTTTACACCTGTATGAAAAAAACTAATATATTGCCTATTATCTCTATTTGGGAAATACAATCTTTGTAATTCTCCCTTTCCTGTATATGTAGCAAGCATGCTTTTATTTCCAATTATTGCTTCATTTAAATATTTGTTCTCCATTTTCTCAACCTTTCGTTGCCAAGGGGACGCCCCTTTTGGCAATAAATTGCCAGAGGGACACCCCTTAGCATTATATTAATAAAACTAAACCTTTTTTATATAATAAGAAGTTATATATTTTACTTATCTCAAAGCATTTTACCAAAAAATCCTTGTCAACTTCAAGGGGTGTCCCCCTGGCAATTTATTGCCAAAAGGGGCGTCCCCTTGGCAACGAAAGCGGCTAACCTTCTATTACATTTAAAATTTGTTTTTCTAAGTCTTTTATCTTTTCATTTATTCTAAATATGTCTTCATCTCTTAAGTTGTTGTCATCAATGTCTTGTCTTACATAATTATCCATATCTTTTAATTCATCTTTTAATTTTTCTAGTCTGTCCATTATTTCTGTTTTTAAGGTTTTTGTTACTTTTCTTTCTATTTTATTTGTCATCTCTATTTTGTTTTCTAATGCATTTACGTCATAAGTTTCACCAAATTCTGGTATTGTTACTGGAATATGTATTTCATCTTGTATTTTTTCACTTAATATATTTTGTGCTTCTTCTTCACCATGTACTAGAAAAATATGTTTTGGTTTTTTTATAAATGAATATATGAAATTCATTAAACCTGTTTGGTCTGCATGTCCAGAATATCCTTCTATATATTCAACCCTTGCATTTACTGCTATATCCTCACCAAATATTTTTACCTTTTTAGCTCCATTTACTATGCTGTACCCAAGTGTTCCGGGTGCTTGATAACCCACAAAAAGAATTGTTGATTTTGGATTCCATAAATTATGTTTTAAATGATGCTTTA
>CAMJYG010000032.1 GCA_946409935.1 uncultured Clostridium sp.
AATCAGCAAATATACTAGATTTTGATAAAATGATTAAAAAAGCATAAATTTTCATAATTCAGAAAAATTCGGTGGAGTAGGGGGAAGAGCCTTATTTCAAGATGTGTACATTTTAAATAAATAAAATTTTAAAAATAAAAAAGAAAATAGGTAGTAAAATATTTTGTGCAATGTTATAAAATTATTTGTATAAAAAATTTTTCAATTAAAAAATAATAATTTAATAAAATAATTTTTAAAATTTAGATTTTGAATTTTAAATTAAAATTTTTATAAATTTCAAATTTTTAAATTTTGTTTGGTTACAAATTCATAAACCGAACATTTGATTTTTGTAAATTAATTTATAAATTTTAATTATGATTTTAGATTTATAATTATATTTATTAAGTCTGAAAATCAATTTTAAGCAATTTAAATTATTAACTAATTAAATTATTCATTTAAAACTTTATAAACTGATTTTGAAGCTTTTAAACTTATAATATGTAATTTGAATTTGCTGATTATGATCAAATTTATACAATTATTACTATATATGAAAATCTCTGAAATTAGCTAAAATAACGGCTTACGAGAATCGTTTTTAAGCGTTTTTTATAAATTAGCCATATAGTTTGTTGTCTGATATTTTAGCAAAATACTGACAATTCTAGTAATTAGCCAATTTTAGTTGAAAAATTATACAATTATATAGTAATACCAAAATAGTCAAAAAAAGCCCAAAATAACGACGCACGAGAATCGATTTTAAGCCGTTTTTAAAAATAAGGCATATAGTTTGTTGTCTGCAAAATACGGCAAATATGGAGATTCTGGGGTTTTGGAGATTTATGATAAAAATTCGAGATAAGATCAGAAATTATAAAAAAATTATTAAATAATAAAATTGAAATTAAAAGATTAAAAATAATTGAACATCAAATTATATAGATAAAATATTTAAGAAGCTTAAAATGGATTTTAAAGCGTTATAAAAATGAAGTAATATAAGTTGTTGAATAAAACAAAATAATAAATAATATACAATGTAAAATAATTATATAATTAGTAAGTATTTGTAAAGTTAAAGGCTTGAAAGTGCTGAAATTACTGGGTAGGACTATAATCATAGTCTATATATTTTACTCCTATTCCTTTTTGCACAAAACTTTGATTTTGTGCAATGTTATATATTTCAAAATAGACCTATCAAAGTATGCTTTTACTAGCCTACCTCACTTTAATTTCAAAAAATTTTTAAGTTCTATTAATTTGTGATTTTTAAAAATAATTATTCTTTGTTCTAATTTTTATATTTTTCTTTTTTACTTTTGTAAATATATTTTTTAAATTTTTTTCTTGAATCTTTTTTTATGAATTTTTTGATAATCTTATTTTTCATAAAAATAACAAAAATTTGCAATTTTGAAGATTTTTAGCTCTGTCTCCATAACTGCAAATTTGTATCTTTTCCCTATTCTATATCAATTATATTATCTTAATATTTTTATTCTGTACGTTGTATATATTTTTTAAAAAAATTATTTTTTACACACAAACATTCCATATTCCTTTGGAATTGTAAGTATTCCATTTTTCATTTTTGATGTTAATTTTTCTTTAAGAGTCGACTTATCCATTTTAAATATTTCATGCATACCTTTTAAAGATTCTATATAATCAATTAAATCATCTATTTCAGTTATTTCTAGTGAATCAACATAATCTAATCTTTTTACTTCTTTAAAATATGGTTTTAGTATATCATTCCCATTCTGTAGTGTAAAAATCCAATCGTTTTCTTTTAAATCCACTTCAATTAATTTAGCTATGTTTGATAAAATTGTATTTTCTCCATATGTAGCGCAATAAAAATATCCATCACATTTTAAAACTCTTGAAACTTCAGATAATGCTTTTGGAATATTTGGCACATGGTATAACATCATATTTGCAATAACACTATCAAATTCATTATTTAAATATGGTATTTCTTCAATATTTACAATGTTATATTCTATGTCTTTTTGCTCTTTCAAATTATTTTTTGCAGTATTAACCATTGCTTCTGAAAAATCTGTTAATAAAATTTTAGCGCCATTTAATACGTTTAAATTTTCCTTCCACATATCTCCAGTTCCGCACCCCAGTTCCAATATCTTCATTTCTGGATCAAATTTGTAATTTGAATATATCCAATTTGCAAATCCCATTTTATTTGTAGAATATTTTTTATGTATCATTATTCTTATATCTAAGTTTGAAGTATCTTTATACTGATTGTTAACAATATCTTTTTCATTCATTTTTTTCATATAAAATTACCTTTCTAAATTATTTACAAATCTTTCTATATATCCAATTTGAGTAGACATTATATTATTTGGTAATTCATTAACTTTAAACCAATATAACTCTTTACTTTCAACATCTGGTTTTAGTTCACCTTTATATTCATCGACTTCGTAAACAACGTCTGTGTAATAAACTTCATCCTTATTTGGATATACCATATGAACTCCTGCCTTAACATCAAATAATTTAGGATTAAAAATATCTAATGATGTTTCCTCTTTAACTTCTCTTTTTAATGCTTGTTCTAGAGTTTCTCCCAATTCAATTGCACCTCCTGGCACACACCACATTCCATTATCAGAACGTTTTTCAAATAAAACCTCATTTTTTTCTTTATTATAAATAATACAAATAGCTGCTGTAACCATTATTGGACCATGTCCTACATATTTTCTAATATCTTTTATATATCCCATATTATTTCTCATTATTACAAATCTTTACTAATTATATAACAAAAGACTGATAATTACAATTAACTATAAGCCTTATTTTATTCTCTGTAACTATTGATATATCAACGCCATTAGGTGCGGAAACTTTTGTTTTGTGCAAAGTCATATCATTTTATCTTTGAAAAAACTAGCGACTACTTTTATTTTGTGCAATGTTATATATTTCAAAATAGACCTATCAAAGTATGCTTCTACTAGCCTCCCTCTCTTTAATTTCAAAAAATTTTTAGTTATGTTGTTTTTCTATTTTATGAATTTTTATAAAATTTGTTAAAATAGTTGCTAATCCATCTTTTTTATCTCTCAACTTTATGTATTACATCAACTTCATCTTCAGTAGGCTCTTCCCAATTTTCAAACATCTTTTTCTTTAATCCTTCTGTTACATAAAAATCAAAACCCTTATTTCCATCATCAATTCTTTTATTTCTTTCATTTATACTTTCTTTCCAAGATTTTTCATCTATTTTTATATAATGAATTTCAAATTTAATAGCTTTATCTTTGAAATATTCTGAAATATTTTTTCTTTCTTTTTTTGACCATAACCCTATATCTAAAATAACATTTATGCCTTGATTTACAATATCTACAGATTTTCTTTAAAATAGTTAAGTGCTCTTTGAGTTATATCAATATAGTTTTCCCCTTTTCTATTATCAAAAGAATAATAAGTTAATTCATTTATACTGAAAATTATTGCATTTTCTCTTTCTTTTATTTGATTAGCATAAAATGTTTTTCCACTTGCGATTTTGCCGCATAAAGCTATTACTTTACCTTTATTTTGCTCCATTGTTTGCACCTTCTTATCTAAAATAATTCATCTAATAACATATTTCAAACAACTTTCGTTAAAAACGCACACTATTCATTTACATCTTTAAATTATCAACATTTTATTTTACTTTTCTTAAATCGGATTTACATGTATTACAGTTAGAAAAACCTCATCGACTTTTTCATCTATTTCCTTTTCAAGTCTATTTGCTATATCATGACTTTCAAAGGTTGATAAATTGCCATCTACAAAAATTGTAAAAGAAATTTGATATTTATATCCTACTGGAGTTGAATTAAAATGCTGTATTTTTTTTATTTCTGGATGAGAATTAATTATATCTAAAACTTTTTGTTTATTTTCTTCACTTATTGCTCTATCCATCAAAATATTATAACTTTCTATAAATATTTTAATTCCTGTAAAGCATATCCATATAGAAATACCAATTCCAACTAATCCATCAAACCACATAATTTTATACAAACTTAAAAGAGCAGATAACAAGGTAAAGGATGTTACAATACAATCATTTCTATGGTCTTTTGCATTTGCCTTTATTAATAAATTATTTAGTTTTTTTGACAATGAATTAGTATATATGTATAATAGTGATTTTATAATTA
The DNA here is from genome assembly GCA_946409935.1 of uncultured Clostridium sp. Taxonomy (GTDB): domain Bacteria; phylum Bacillota; class Clostridia; order TANB77; family CAG-508; genus CAG-269. Next base: position 4,200 of record CAMJYG010000032.1, read on the forward strand.
TCGTCATTATACACACTATAATTAACCACCATGAGAACACAAAAGACTTTTTAAATACTAGTGCCTCAAGTGAGTTTCCAAATGATTTTACTGATACTAATATCATAGTTATACCAATTAACATGGAAAAAATATATTCTGCTTTTCCATGTCCCATATTATGATCATCATCACTAGGTTTACTTGCAATTTTATTTCCTATGTATGTCATTAAAGATGAAAATATATCTCCACCACTATTTATACTATCTGCAATCATAGCTTGACTATTTGTTATTATTCCTATAATAAGTTTGATAATTAATAAAAATGAGTTGCCCAAAATTCCATAAATACTAGCTTTTTTTGTAACACTATACCTATTCAATATTAATACCGTCCCCTTCAAATGTTTTTATAATTTCTAATATACACATTATAACAAAGAAACCAATAATTTTCAATAAATTATTGGTTTCTCAAAAAATAAATAGTTACAGTTCAGTAACAATAAATATTTTCTTTGCAAATCCTTTTGCGATATTATACTTCTTTTGTTATAATTTCCTTAACTTTCATTAATCTAGCTGTATTAGCTCTTTCATTTTCTGAAAGTTTCATTCCAATATACTTAATAGTATCTTTATAATTAGGAATAACCACATTTTCAAGAGCATTAACTCTTCTTCTAGTCTTTTCTATTTCTTGAGAAATTAAATCTATAGCTTTTTCGTTTTCGGCAAGTTTTAGTAATTCATCTGTAACATTTGAAAAACTATTAATAGCCATATCTAGTTCAGAAGTTGTGTATGCAAAGCCATAAACTGCATTGTTTGCATTTTCTTCATTTATGCAAATTTCATATTTTGGTATTTTTACACTCATAATGCTTTTTTCACCAACATCTATTTCTATTGACTTTTTTGGTATAATTAAAGCTTCTGCTAAAAATTCTTCACTAATTACAGCTTCAGCAAGCATAAAATTTTGATATGCATTTTCTAGCATTTTATCTACTTTTTTTCTTAAAATTTGATTTTGCTTAACTAAATCAAGTAATTTTTTAATTAATTCATCAAGCTTATCTTTTAATAGCTTATGCCCACGTTCTGCCGTTTTTAAAGATTTTTTCATATTCATACTTTCAATACGTGTTAAATTTACATTAAGAACTGCCATTTTATATCACATTCCTTTCTTAATTCTCTCTATAATATTTTTCAATATATTTATCTTTAACACGTTTTAATTCGCTTTTTGGAATCATTGAAAGTAAATCCCAACCTAAATCTAAGGTTTCTTCAATTGTTCTATTTGTTTCAAAACCTTGAGATAAAAATTTAGCTTCAAATTCATCAGCAAATTTTGCATACAATATATCTAATTCTGAAAGTGCACTCTCACCTAAAATAGCCATAAGCTCTTTTGCATCTTTTCCTCTTGAATATGATGCAAAAATTTGGTTTAAAACACCAGAATGATCTTCTCTTGTTTTTCCCTCTCCTATACCTTCATTCTTTAAACGAGAAAGTGAAAGTAATACATCAACTGGAGGTGTACAGCCTTTTTTGTATAATTCCCTACTTAAAACAATTTGACCTTCTGTAATATATCCTGTTAAATCTGGAACAGGATGTGTTTTATCATCTTCAGGCATTGTTAAAATTGGAATCATAGTAACAGAACCTTCTTTTTCTTTTATTTTTCCAGCTCTTTCATAAAGTGTTGCTAAATCTGTATATAAATATCCAGGGTAAGCACGTCTACCAGGTATTTCTTTTCTAGCTGCTGAGATTTCTCTTAGAGCTTCAGCATAATTTGTAATATCAGTCATAATAACTAAAACCTGCATTCCTTCTTCATATGCTAAATATTCTGCCGCTGTTAATGCCATACGAGGTGTAGAAACACGTTCAACAGCTGGATCATCTGCTAAATTCATAAATAGAACTGATCTATTTATAGCACCTGTTTCTTTAAGGTTATCTATAAAATATTGAGCATCTTCAAAAGGTATACCTATTGCAGCAAAAACTACTGCAAATTTCGAATCTTTCTTTAAAACCTTTGATTGTCTAGCGATTTGAATTGCAAGTTCAGCATGTGGCAATCCTGAAGCAGAGAATATAGGTAATTTTTGTCCTATAACTAAAGTATTTAAACCATCAATTGATGATATTCCAGTTTGAATAAACTCAGATGGAAAAATTCTTGCCGCTGGGTTAATAGGTTTACCATTTATATCTATTTTTTTATCTGGAATAATATTAGGTTTTCCATCAATAACTTCTCCCATTCCATTAAAAACTCTTCCAAGAATATCTTTAGAAACTCCAAATTCAAGTCCTCTACCAAAGAATCTTACTTTACTTTTCTCAAGATTAATACCGCTAGCACTTTCAAATAATTGAACTAATGCTTTATTTTCATTTACTTCTAGAACCTTGCATAATCTTTTTTCACCATTTTGAAGTTTTATTTCTCCAATCTCATCATATTTAACACCATCAACACAGTCAATTAACATCAAAGGTCCAGCAGTTTCTTTTATTGTTCTATATTCTTTTATCATAATTTGTCATATTTCCTTTCATTTTTTAAAATATAATATAACGCAGTCAAAATTATAATTATTTTTCAACCTTTATGCTTTCTTCAATTTTCTTAAATTCTTCATCAACCTTATTTTCTTCTATAAATTTAGCCTTACCAATTTTAGCTACATAATCAAGTTTAATATAATCATCAACTTTTACTCCATTTTCTACTGCTTGAGTAATAGCATCTTTAAATTCAAATATTAACTTCATCATATATGCTTGTTTATGGCTTGAAGCATAACAATCTACATCATCAAATGCATCTTGTGCTAAATAATCTTCTCTTAGTAATCTTGCAACTTCTAAGGTTACTCTATCTTTGTTTGAAACAGCATCAATTCCAACTAATTGAACAATTTCTTGTAATTTAGCCTCTTCCTGAAGAATTTTCATTGCTTCATTTCTTAATTTTACAAATTCTGTGCTTATATGTTCTTCTGCCCATTTATCAAGTTTATCCTTATATAATGAATAACTTGTAAGCCAATTTATTGAAGGGAAATGTCTCTTATAAGCTAAATTTGCATCTAATCCCCAGAAAACTTTAACGATTCTTAAAGAACCTTGGCTTACTGGTTCTGCAATATCTCCACCTGGAGGTGAAACAGCTCCTACAACAGTTAGAGTACCTTCTCTAGTTTCTTCCTCACTATTGCATAAACATTCTACTCTGCCAGCTCTTTCATAAAATTCTGCAATTCTTGAACCTAAATATGCAGGATATCCTTCTTCACCTGGCATCTCCTCTAAACGTCCACTCATTTCTCTTAATGCTTCTGCCCATCTTGAAGTAGAATCTGCCATTAATGCAACATTATAGCCCATATCTCTATAAAACTCTGCTATAGTAATACCTGTATAAATAGATGCCTCTCTTGCCGCAACTGGCATATCTGATGTATTTGCAATTAATACAGTTCTGTTCATTAATGATTCTTTTGTTCGTGGGTCTATTAGGTGTGGGAACTCTGTTAAAACCTCTGTCATTTCATTTCCACGTTCTCCACAACCAACATAAATTATAACATCAGCATCAGCCCATTTTGCAAGTTGATGTTGTATAACTGTTTTACCACTACCAAAAGCTCCTGGTATAGCACATGTTCCACCTTTTGTAATTGGGAAAAATGTATCTATAACTCTTTGACCAGTAACTAACATATCATTTGGTGATAATTTTTGTTTTACTGGTCTAGGTTTTCTAACTGGCCATTTTTGCATCATTAAGACTTCATGTTCTTTTTCATTTTCATCAACAACTGTACAGATAACATCTGTAACTGTATATTCTCCATTTTTTATATCTTTAATTTTTCCAGAAATTCCAAATGGAATCATTATTTTACATTCAATAATCTTTGTTTCTTTAACTGTACCAATTATATCTCCTGGCTTTACAATATCCCCAACCTTTTTTATTGGATTAAATAGCCACTTTTTTTCTCTGTTTAGAGAATTTACTTGAACTCCTCTATCTATGTTTTTTCCAGTTTTTTCATATATTTTATCCAGTGGTCTTTGAATACCATCATAAATAGATGTAATCATTCCAGGTCCTAATTCTACTGAAAGTGGCATTCCTGTTGGGTACACAGGTTCTCCAACACCTATACCAGAAGTTTCTTCATATACTTGAATTGAAGCTTTTCCATTTTCCATTTCAATGATTTCACCAATAAGATTATTATCTGAAACCTTTACAACATCAAACATATTTGATTCTTCCATACCTTCAGCTATTACTAATGGACCAGATACTTTTATTATTTTACCTTCTTTCAATTTATTCTCGTCCCTTCTTTTTTATATTATTCATTACTAGCAATGACTTGGATTTCGTTTGTTCTGCCTAACCATGATTATTTTCACATGGCTCACTAGTAACTATTATTATTCTTCATCTTTAAATACAATATCTATTCCTACAGCTTTTTTTGCATATTCTCTAACTTTATTTGCACCTATATTCATACTACCTGTATTTCCAGGTATTGTTATTATTGCAGGAATATGTTTTGTTCTATAAATTTCAATCTCTTTTTCTATTAATAAACTTAATTTTTCGGTAATATATATAATTCCATAATTTTCGGCTTCTAGTTTATGTATAATTTTTTTAGCTTCTTCAGCTTCATAAGCAGGAAATATATCTATTCCAATTGTAGAAAAACCAAGAATTGATTCTTTATCTCCTATTACTGCAACTTTATACATAACTTTCTCTCAACCTTTCTTTAATTAATTTAGAATTTATATTATTTAGCTTACCTGTTAAAATGATTCTAATATTTTTTATTTCTGTTTCTTTTGCATAAATATATGCAACTATTGGTTCTATTGTAAGTGCTTTAAGTTTAGAGTCTTTCATATAATCCATTATATAATTGTCACAAAAAATATCAAAATTTTCTGAATTATAAAATGCTTGATCATATATTTCTTTTATTCCTTCATATTTCAATTTTGAATTTTGCAAATCCTGCCCTAAACTTTCTAAAAAAGTTTCTTTTGCAATGTTTCCACCTTCAATATATGAAATATTGAACATTTCTTTATTACAATCAAACATTCTAGCCACTCTAAAAAATGTTTTGATATTTATTAAAGTGATTAATTTCTCTACATATTTTACAAGAAATTCACATTTTGTTCCTTCAGCCATTTCTTTCATTTCTTCAAAACTTTTAGCATCTAAAATGCTATCAATAATATAAGGTCTTTTTTCATATTCAGGAATATTTTTTATTTCCTTTATAGCTTCTTGCATATATTTTGAAAATGAACTATAATCTTCTTTTTCTATGTTTTCTTCTATTTTAGATAGTTCTATTGTTCCAGCATCCACAAGATTTTCTTTGTATTCTTTTCCAGCTATTTTAGCTTTTAGTATTAGCTTTACATTATGATAATCATTTTTACAAAGAAATAAATTTATAAATTCTTGTTCTGGAATTAATTCTTTTATTAGATTATAAAGTTTTATATGTTCATTTTTTAAAACATTTTCAAAATTTTCTATTTTATCTATTATTTCAAAATTATAATCCTTGTCTATCAAAACAGATTTAATTCTATCTAAATTCCCTTCATCTGCTAAATTCTCAAGTTCATGCTTAGTTAGCAAATTTAATTCTTTTATTCTAATTTTAGATACAGCATACGGATAAATTTGTTCTGGCAATTCTATCACCCCTAACTAAACAAAATATTTGCTATTGATTTTTCAATTTTTTCATTATTAAAATCCATTAATTCTTCAAAACAATAATTGTATTCGATATTTCCATCTTTAATTATAATTCCATAATTGAAATCTGATAGCTCATTAGAAATTTTATAGCCTAAACCTTCTAATTGTTTAGAAATTTCTTGTTTGTTTTTTTCTTGGACTATAATTTCTAAATTTTCTTGATTTGGTAACTTAGAAATAAAGTTTTTATAAATAGCTACCAATTCTTGGACAGTTAAATCTTTAATTTTTTGTTTTACTTTTTCTTTTACTAATCTTATTTGTTCTTGTTTTTTTGTAAGAATTGCTGTTCTAGAATCCAATTCTGCTTTTTCTATTTCTGATTCTTTATTTCTTTTTACTTCATTTTCTATAATTTCAATAGTTGCTTCTGTTTTAGAAGAAATTTGCTGTTGTTGTTTCATTTCTATTTCTCTTGCTTTTTCTCTAGCTTCATTAATTATTTTAGAAGCTTCTAAATTAGCATCTTCAATTATTTTATTTAAAATTACTTCTTCTTCCAAGGCTCTTTCCCCCTTTATTATCCTACATTTACACCATTGTAAGCTAAGAATGAAATAAGTAATCCTAATAACGCATAAGTTTCAACTATAGCTGCTAATGTAATAGCTTTACCTAATTCTTCTGGTTTCTTAGCAACAATTCCAACACCAGCTGCTGCTGCTTTACCTTGGTATATTCCTGAAACTAAACCTACTAATCCAACTGCTAATCCTGATGCTAATAATTGAAATCCTTGTCCTGAAGTTAATGTAACTGCAGTTCCTAATAAACCAGATTTTGTTAATATTAAGAATGCAACAATGAAACCATAAAGTCCTTGTGTACCAGGTAATAATTGTAATACTAATAATTTACCAAATTTGCTTGAATCTTCTGAAATTGCTCCTGCTGCAGCTTGACCTGCTATTGATGTTCCTTTTGCTGAACCTATACCTGCAAATATAACTGCTAATGCAGCTCCTAAAATTGCTAAAAATCTACCATCTGCTAATCCTACTAAAAATTCCATAATTAAAATTCCTCCCTAATATTTGTATATTTATTTTTACATCTTAGTGGTTGAAATTCTTTTCCTCCACCTTCATAGAATTTACCAAAAAATTCTACATATTGTAATCTACTTGTGTGTACATAAGAACCTAATGCACTATTTGCAATATTTATTCCATGTACTATAATTGCAATTACTATGCCAAAAATTGGATTTACCATTTTAGCAAGTAAATTTCCTACCTGAGCTATAACTCCTGTAGATAAACATAAAGCCATCAATCTTGAGTAAGAAAGAACATCTGCAAAATAACTTGTTATGCCATATAAACCTCCAACTCCACCTATTATTTTTCCTATAATGCCTTTTTTATTGCGTCCTTGTGTTAATAATAAACCTATTGCACCAGATATAGCTAAGTATTTACCAATTTCAGACCATATTCCTATATCTCCAGCTATTATTGGAATAACTAGAAGAAATGTACCCGTTAAGGTTAAATACCAGAAACCAATATCAAATATTGCAGACCAAATTTTCTTTTTCCTAATAAGTTCTAAAGCTTTTATAAACATTCCTACATATAGATGTATAATACCAAATAATAAAGCTAATCCCATTAACTGCATAACATCTACTAAAGGGTTTATTACTGGTTGTATTTTTATCAAATCTCCAAAGAAACTTCCAAATAGTAATCCCCAGAATATTGTTGAAATACCACATGGTATCATAAGTTTCATAAGGCTTCCTTCACCTTTTCTATAATGTGCTTTTTTTACAATAAAAGCTGCAAATAATGTTAAAATTATTCCATATCCTGCATCACTTAGCATCATTCCAAAGAATATAATAAAAAATATTGACATTACAGGATTTGGGTCAATTTCGTTTTTATTTGGATAACTATACATATTTGTAATACTTTCGAAAGGTGAAACTAATCTATTATTTTTTACTAGTACAGGAGTTTCTTCATTTTCCTCTGGCTCTCTATATTTAATAATACATTCTTTATCATTTTTAATTTTTGCTCCTACTGGAATCCAGCCTTCTAAATAAAATGTATTTTTTGTTGTTACAATTTTCTTTTGAACTATTTTAAGCTCTTTTTGAATTTCTAAATAATCGTATAAATTTTCAAGTTTTGATAAAATTGTAGGAGAAATTGACTTTTCTAATTCTTCAATTTCCTTATCAATTTGAGTAATTTCTAAATCAATGTCCCTAATTTGTTCTTCGACTGTTTTTTCAGTATTTATTATATTTTGTTCAATAAATTCATATTGCCTTACTGTTCTTTTTGCTATATCTTCATTTTCAGAATCAGTTGTAATAACAACATAAGTATATTGTTTATCTTGATTAATTTGGTTTATTGAATAATTACCTACACTTTTGCCTAATGCAATTTTAATTTGCTCAAGCTTATACTTGTTTGGTATTTTACCTACAAACATTTTTATATATTTTACAGAAGTCAAATCTGTAAAGATTTCTAAAGGTTTCCAAGGTAAAAGCTCATCCATTTTTTCCTCTAAATCATTTTGAGTATTTATTAATTTTGATAGTTCTTGCTCATTTTGATTGATTTTTTCCGCTTCTTTGTATAAAATATCTGCCTCTTCTTCAGATAATTCTACATAATCAGGCTTTGAAGAAAACAATGGCTTTTTCAATTTATTGATTTTATTTATGTTATCAATTGCTTTTTGTACTTGATTTATTCTCTTAGTTATTGCAACAATTTCTTCATTATTATCAACTTTATTAAAAACATCACCTAATTTTCCATCTTCTGCTAAATGCGAACTATCATCAATTTGAACAAAACCTTTTTTTATAATTTCTTTTAAAATATCTTCTTCTTTATCTTTAGTACCTATGATTATAACTTTGTTCATTTTTACTATTGACATATTAACTTATCACCTCTTTAAAAATGGCATCAACAGCTATTTGCAATTTTTCACTAGCTTTTCTTTCAATTTGCTCACATTCTAGTTTTGTATTTTCACTAATTTTTCGAATTGCTTCAAGATTTTCTTCTTTTGCTTTTTGCTCTAGAAGTTGTTTTTTATCTTCTATTCTTCTTTTAGCAAATAGCTCTTTTTGTGTTTTACTTTCAATAGCATTCTGAATTGTCTCTTCTGCATTTTTTTTGGCTTTTGCTTTAATTTCTTCAGCTTGCTTTTCTGTTTGAACAATTTTTTTAATACTATCCAGTTCCATAAAATTACTCCTATTCTTTTAAAATTTTAACATTTTTAAATGTTACAGGAAATTATATCATAGATGTTGAGTATTATCAAGGATTTACGGAAATTTATAAAAATCCCTCTGTTTGCCAGAAGGATTCTTCATTATTTATCTTTCAGATTCATTATCATATCCAATATTTGATAATTCAAATTGTCTTTGTGATATAAATTTATTTATTTCATTTTCAATCATTTGGTTAATTGCCTCATCATTTGTAAACCCTACAATCCCCCCTGTTTTTACGTTTTCATAAGCTATTGAATAATTTGGATATTTTTCTCCATATTTCTCTATTAAATCATACAAAATTTCACCGTTAGCATTTATGTTTAAAAATTTACTAGAATCCTGATTATCAAAAAAATTAATAAAACAAGAAATATAATCCTCAGGATTTATAAAACAACCTTTTAGACCACTTCCATCGTTGTTGGCACTATAATTCATATTTTTTAACGCATCACCAATTCCAGGCTTTTCCCCAATTACAAATGCTTTTAAATATTTTTTACGAGCTTCCTTTTTAAACTCTTCTATTTTTTGTTGTTCTGTTTTTTGTGAATTATTTTTAACAACATTATCGTCATTTTCAGTTTTAAAGGATTTTAAAACATTTTCAAATGATTTCCTTTTAAATTCTTCGATTATTTTGTTATTTGGTTCTCGTTTATCTTCTTCTTTTTTATCCGCATTACCTATTTTTGTTACACTGGTTTCATTATTACTTACTATAGCTTTTCTTGCTTCAGCTTTACTTACTTCTTCATTAAGTGCTTCTAACTCGCTTGTCTCTATAGTACTTGCCTCTACTTTGCTTATTTCTTCGTTACTTGGTGTTACATTTTTATTTACGTAAGTTACAGATGTTCCTCCATAACTATTAGCAGAATGAGTAAAATTATTATTATTACTTGAACTAAATCCTATTGCAATTGCTCCAGCTGCCGCCAATGCTGCCGCTCTTCTAAACACTTGCACAAGTCCCTTTTTTTTAGGCTTAAATTTTTCACTTAATATTGGTTTGATTTTTAAAGATAGTTTTTTTCTACTTTTTCCTGCTTCTTCTGCAAAATCTCCTCTTGTTAACTCAACAACATTATTTTTAGCAACTTCTACTTTAGTTTTTTCTACTTTTTTATTTTGTTTTTTTATAGATTTATTATATTTTAATATTAAATCATTTTTGTAATTTTGCAGTGTATTCATAAAATACTCTGATTCATTCTTAATCCCATTAATAAACTCATATCTATCTTTTGGTTTTATAGAAGTATGTACTTCAACCCCTAAAATCTTATTTTGTTTTTTAGCAAGTAAAATACCTTTTATTCCTGATACAACACCATTTATTTTATCAATTAATTTTCCTCCTGATTTGTTATTAATTACTAATGCTGTATTATATTCTATAGATATTCCTGCACAATTTAAATTGTTAATTCTTTCTTCTAAAGCTTCATTTTCAAATTCTTCTTTAGACATAAACATTCCTTGAATATTTTGATAAATTGATTTTAAATATTCTATTGAATATGAAGTACCAAGTTCATGGTCTACATCACATAGTAAAAAATACACAATTGGATCACTTTCATTAACTATTTTTTCACAATATTCTATAGGTGCCTTGTCATCATAACATAATGCTTTTATGTCTTCTAATAGTATTTTTCTTCCTAGATTAAGCATTTCTTTACTGTAGTTATTTTTCTTATTATACCAATCAAATATTGGTTTCTTAAATACTTTTAAAAATCCATCATTATCATATGTTGATGCTTTATAATATCCATCAGAATAATCACATACAATTTTAATCTTAGCTTGTCTATGATTTTTCAAAAAAATCCCTCCTATAATTAATTTACATAATATTAATTGTAACATATATTAGATATAAAATCAATGTTTTTTACAAAAATTGTATTTTTTAACGTTACTGTTGTTACAATTCACAGTCATTTTTTATAAAAAAGTTAGTATATTAATATTTGGAGAATAAATCGAATGCAAATTAAATGTTATTAGAATTTTTTAAATAATTTTATGGAAAATGTTCAAGCTTGTCTTGAAAGGGTGCCATAAAATTATTTTTAAAAATTCTTTAATATTTAATGTAGCCGAGATTTTTCGATAAATATTAATATACTAACTTTTTACTAGTGTATTACCAAACCGTGAATTGTAACTTATTGTTCAGTCTTAAAATTATATTGTCTTGCTTAACGTGATCAGTTATTTTTAAAATTATTCAACTCTAAGTTCAGCACTACATTTTTCATTTAATTCTTTAACTATAGTATTCATTATTTCGTTTATTTGTTCTGATGTCATTGTACTATCTTCATTTCCAATTTTAACACGTAACATTATAGATTTTTTACCTTCAGCAATTTGATTTCCCTTATATTCTTCCATGAATTCAAGTTCTTTAACATGTGGTTTTACAATATCAGTGATTTCACTCCACATTATCTTTTCATCAACTATTATTGATAAATCTTTTTCTACTAATGGAAATTGTGGTAATGCTTTATATTTATTTGTTCTTGAATCTAATGGAACTAATAAGTCTACATTTAGTTCAAATATTGCAACATTAACTCTCTTAATTTTTGAATTTGCCATTGTTGCTACTGATAATAACCCCATATTTCCAATTATTTTATTATCATACACAATATTTAAATATGCATTTTTATCAGCCCATGACACTTCCTCTATTTTGCTTAATGTTATATTATCCATATGGCAATATTCTGACATTTTTTCTAAAATGCCTTTAATTTCATAAAATAATTCTTTAGGCTCTTTTCCAACAACACATCCTGTTAAAAATTTTCTGTGTATTGGTAATAGCTCTTCTTCTGTTGATTCATGATATTCACCTTTTTCAAATATTTGTGTCATTTCAAACATTTTGAAAGAATCAAAATATCTAAGATTTTTTGAAATTGCTTCTAACATTCCAGGTACTAATGATTTTCTAAGATAAGCAAGCTCTGGTGCAGGTGGAGTGGCAAGTTTAACAGAATCTTCTAAACCTATTCCTGCAGCATTTATAAATTTTGTATGTATCCAAGGATGTGTATATATTTCGTTAAATCCACATCTAAATGCTAAGTACTCCTTTAATCTTCTTTCTAGTAAAACGTCGTTTTGTATTACAGCATGTTCAAATTTAACAGGTAATGCTTTAGGTTCAAAGCTTTGATAACTTAATAATCTTGCTATATCTCCCATTACATCATCTTTTATAGATACATCTCCTGTTGATCTCCATACAGGAACTATTACGTTAAAAATATCATTTTTGTATTCTATATCATATCCCAATGCTTTAAGTATTTTTTCAATTTTATCTACAGGTAAAACTTTTCCAAGTCTTACATCTAAAAATTCTTTTGGAATATTTATTTTTGTTCTTTCAGTTTTTATTGGATATTCTTCTCCATATGAAATAATTTCACTTTCTGGAAATAGTTCTTTAATTAATTTTAAAGACATAGACATTCCTAAATCAACACGTTCTGTATCTAAGTTTTTCTCATATCTTATTGAAGAATCAGTTTTTTCGTCAAATCTTCTTCCTGTTTTTCTTATTGTTTCAGCTGAAAAGTTTGCAATTTCTAATAAAATTCCTGTTGTATCTGGTAGAATTGAGTCTTTTTTTCCACCCCTAATTCCTGCAAGCGCCATTGCATCATTTTCATCACTTATTACTAAATCGTCTTCAGTAAGCTTGATAGTATTATTATCTAATAAAACAAGGTTTTCACTCTTTTTTGCATTTCTTACTATTATTTTTTTACCATCAACATGCGTTCTATCAAATGCATGTAATGGTTGCCCAACTGCCATCATTACATAATTTGTAATATCAACAATCGCATTTATTGGTCTCATACCAGCATTTATTAGTAATGTTTTCATCCACATTGGAGATTCTTTTACTGAAACATTTTCAATTTCAATTCCAACATATCTTCTACATTTTTCTGGTTCTCTTATTTCCACTTGGTATTTAGGTAAATTATGGTTAATTTCTATTTTAGGAAGCTCTTTTAATTCTAAATCATAAATAGCAGCTAATTCTCTTGCTATTCCATAATGTCCCCATAAATCTGGTCTATTTGTTAATGATTTATTATCAATCTCTAAGACAATATCATCCATCAAAGTGACTTCTGCTATATTTTGACCTGGTTTGCAATCAATTCCTTTCAAGTCAATTATTTCGGTTTCTTCTTTAGGCATAAATAATTTTTCTAAATATACTTCAGTTGCTCCACATATCATTCCAAAAGATTTTTCTCCACGAACCTTAGCTTCCTCTACTTCTACAGGTTCTCCCTCTCCATGCCAAACAACTTTAGCTCCTGGTTTTGCAACAACAACATATTCTCCATCATATAAATTTGATCCACCACATACAATTTGAACAGGCTCAGTTTCACCTATATCTGTTATACATATTTTTAATTTATCAGCATTTGGATGATTTTTAACTTCTAAAATTTTTCCAACAATAATATTTTTATATTTTTCACTAACATATTCAACTGATTCAACTTCAACTGTTCTTAATGATAAATCATAAGCTATTTGTTTTGGAGTTATTGAATCAGGTAAATCTACATATTTTTTTATCCAATTTAATGATACATTCATAAAAAAAATTTCATTCCTTTCTCTATTATATTTAAAACTATGCACATAGTTTGGAAAAAAATTTGCCAATTATTTTTCAAACTACTCTCTATTTAAATTGATTTAAAAATCTTAAATCGGCACTATGGAAAAGTCTAATATCATCCACTCCATAACGCATCATAACTAATCTTTCTAATCCAATATTTATGTAAAATCCTGTCCATATGTCTGGATCTAATTTTGATGCCTTTAAAACATTTGGATGAATAACCCCTCCTGGCATTATTTCTAGCCAACCATTATGTTTACATACTTTGCAACCTTTTCCACCGCATACTAAACATTCCATATCAATTTCATATCCTGGTTCAACAAATGGGAAGAAACCTTCTCTCATTCGTATATTAACTTTTCTCCCAAATACTTTCTCTAATATAGTTTGTATCATAACAATTCCTGATGAGAATGATATGTCTTTATCTACTATTAAAGCCTCATATTGGTGGAAAGCTCTTTCATGCCCTGAATCTACATCTTCATTTCTATATACTTTTCCTGGATATACAAACCTTGCAGGTGCACCATTTTTTAATAAATATCTAACAGATGCTCCTGTTAAATGTGGTCTTAAACATAATCTTTCATTTGCAGATTTATTTTCAGTTCCTTCAATCCAATATGTATCCATCATTTGTCTTGCAGGATGATCTGGAGCAAAGTTTAGGTTATCAAAAACGAATTTTTCACTACTTATTTCATCTTCGCTAAATACTTCAAACCCCAAAGATAAAAATGCATCATTGAGGTCATAACACATTTGAGTAATTGGATGAAGTGTTCCTGAATTTATTTTTTTTCCAGGTAAAGTTAAATCTAAAGGTTCTTCTAAAACACTTTTACTTTCTATTAATTTTTTTTCTTTTAGATTTATCTTTTCTGTAAATTCTTCTTTTATTTCAGTAGCTTTCATTCCAACTTCTTTTTTTATCTCTGGTGATAAACTACCTATTTTCTTAAGTACTTCAGAAATTGCACTATTCTTACCTAAAATAATTCTACGTATTTCTTGCAATTCTTCTATGCTTTTTGCTTCTTCAATTTTGCTGATACCATCTTTTAGAATCTCTTCTAAATTTTCATTCATATTCTCCATTCCTTTCTCTAATTTTATTGTTTTAAATGTACACTTTGTTTTCTTTTTGTATATTTAATCTAATAGAATCTCTTCACATATTAAATCATATTTTTTGAAAATTTTCAATTGTATTTATAGTATTCAATATAAAATCTATTATTTTTCTTTGTTCTGCATTCGTTGCTAATTTTCTTTCTTCTTCATTCAACTCAGATTTAAATTTTCCAAAAGGTTGTACTACCTGTGTAGCTATTGTAACTATGTTACTTATTTTGTTATATGCTTTTGCTTTAATAATAGCATTTTCTATTGGACTATTTCCTGTTTCATCTACATCAATATCTATATTTAAATCATTTAAAGTTATTACTTCTATTCCATTTTCTTTTAATTTTGTACCATATCTTTTAATTTTGGCTTTATTGGTTGTTGCTAATAAATATTTCATACTAACTCCTTCGATTTTACCCCAACATATTATCTACAGATTCTTTAATTAATTGATATTCTTTTTCTTCTTCTGTTGAGCAAAACTAGTGCATACAATTCCTAACATTGCAACAACCATTATACTAGCCCATAACATAATATCATCTCCTGTTTCTGGATTGTTTGATGTTCTTGTTATTGTTTTAGCAGTTGTAGTTTCATCATTGTTTGTTGTTTCTTCTACGGGTATATCTGCATTTGTTCTAAATATTGCTTCATCTTTTCCTATTATATATGTTTGGTTTGCATCATCCATATTTTTATACTCAGTTTCATCTGATTTATCTATTTTCGAAATAGTATCTTCTTCTACTTCAATTGTTTCTGAATTATCTATTTCTATATCATTAAATAATTTATATTTTATAATATATTTATAATCAAATTTAAAATATGTTCCATTTACATCTACAACAGATATTTCTATAAATTGATTATTGCCGTCATAATTTAATTCTTTTAACTTATCCATTTCTACAACAAGATTACCATTTATTTCTGCAATTTCTATATTCTTTTTATTATATGGATTTAAATATTGTTCATCTCTTATTTGGTCATAAATAGTTACTTTTAATTTAAACCCTTTATCATAAAATATTTTAAAAATTTTAGGTAATATTATATTATTAAACTCATCTCTGTCTTCATCATTTATATTTTTAGTTACTTTAATATCAATTATATCCAAGTTATCTAATATATTATCCATTTCAAGCACTTCATTTCCATTATATTGAAGAACAGATAAATTATATAAATTATTAACGTTTTTTATTTTGCTATTTTCTATTATTAATGAATTAAATATATCATCATTAATAGTTGTTATTTTATCATTATTTTTTATCTCTAAATTTAATAATTTTTCATAACTTGATAATTCTTCTCTTGCTTCTAATGATTCTTTTATATAATTTAATTTAGATAAATCATCAAATCCTTTGCCATTTAATCCTATAGAATTTAAACCTTTTAATTGTTCTATATCATTAAAAGATATAGGTGTATCGCTTATAATTTCTATATGTGTAATTTGGTATAAATCATCTTTGTATATCTTAATTATTTTGTTTGAATCATCTTTTTCAATTAAAACATCAAGTCTTGAAAAATATGAAGAATATTGTTTTCTTTCTTCTTCAATTTGTTTTATTTTTACTAATGTTGCATTATATATCTCCTTACTTTCAAAATCTAAAGTAAGTACGTCATCCTTTGATATAACATCTATATCAATATAATCAGTAAAATCACCCTTTTTTACTGTTATTATATTTGTACCTATATGTAAATTATTTCCACCAATTACATCGTAATCAGTTATTTCGCATTCACTTTCATTGTCAAAAGATGCATAAACTTTTAGCTCTGATGTATCAAAATTATCTCCTTCGATATATTTCTTTTTTAATTTACTTCTATCTATGTAAATATATCTAATTTCTGATTTGTCTATCTTTTTTATTTTATATGTAATTGTACTTCCTTCTAATTTTCCATTTGTTATTTCTATAATTACATCTTTGTCAAAATCATCTATTTTAAAAATATTATTTTCATAATCCATTGACGAGTTAGTAAAAATCATATTATATCCGAAAGCATTTAAACTATTAACGTCTTGTGCTATATTACTAAATATATTATCTCTACTGGTATCAACTTTTAATATTTCTTCATAAACTTGATTTTTTAGTGAATCTACATTTTGATAATATCCTAAAGGCTTTATATAGTTTTCATCAGCTATTATCGTAATTCTATCGCTATATTCTATATTACTTATATTATTATTAGTCAAATTTAAATAAAATAAACTTTCATTTTCTAATAAATCACTATAATCTGTTATATTATTATCTTTTAAATCTAATTGTGCAACCATTAATTCTTTAAATATCGATACATCTTCTAGTCCTACATCATTATAAGTAATTGATTCAACATACATTAGATTATTAAAATTAATTAAATTTTTATTACCTGAAATATTCAGACTTTTTAAATAACTAGGTACATTACTCAAATCTTTTATATTCGTATATGAAATGTCCAATGTTTTAATATAAGAGAGAGCTTCTATTTTATTAAATTGTTCATCCCCTGTATTTGTATGAGATATATTCAAAGCCATTGTATTAGGTATACTTTCATAAACTATATCTTCATTATAACTTATGTCTAATTGCTGTATTTCTTTTGACTTTAGGATTGAATAATCTTTTGTTTTGGTTTTAGCTAAATTAATGTTGGTTATTTCTACATTTGTAAGTAATTTAAAATTTTCATCATTAAAGCTTGTACCAGCTAACTCTAATTTTTTTATAGACCTTATTTTACCTAAATTTTCAAAATTTTCTATAGGATTATAACTTAAATTTAGATCATCTAAGCTTAAGTTGTTTAACTGGCTTGGTATTTCATTAAAATTATTATAACTTAAATCTAGTGAGTAAATATTTTTTAACGATTCTAAAGGTTGAATATTTGAAATATTATTATTTGATAAATCTATAGAATTTAAATTTGTAAAATTCTCTAACCCAGATAAATCTGTAATATCTAAGTCATTTAACTTCAAAGATAACACATTGTTTAATAGTTCATTCAAAATTGTAATTGATTGTGTATTATCATCATAACTATTTATTTCTCTACTCAAATTTTGTTTTAATCCATTATATAAATTCTCATCTTTTATTGTAAATGTAGTTATATGTTTTAAATCTGATTTATCTATTGTTGCCTCTTTTATGCCATACATAGATTGCTCTACAAAAACATCATCATAAGAAATATAATATATTCCGTTATCTCCAAAATCTTTTCCCCATGAATTTAGTATAATATAAGCTCCATCATGCTCAGGTTTATTTTCTTCTACAAAGTTGTCTTTTGAAAAATTGTCATCCCATCCAATTATTGCAACATCATGCCTATAATTATAAAGAATACAAAACATAAAAATTGAAACTTTTAATTTTGCATAATTTATTTTTTCTTTATACACTATTTATTCCTCCTTTCTCAAGGATCAAATCATTCTGGAAAAGAATTTTCTAATGCTGGTGGTGATGGTGATGTATTTCATTGTGAAATTCCACATTACATTCTACATCATTACATACCTCATCCTCAGTTTCTAATATTGAATGACATATATTATGCTCTGATAATTCTTCCCTCAACTCTTTCTTTATTTCCTTAATATTTTTAGATTTTGTTACTATGTGCATTGTAGCATAATTATTAAATCCATCTATACTCCATACATGAATATGATGTATATCATCTACATCTTTTATTTTTAATAAATGTTCTTTTAATTCGTCAATATCTATATCATTTGGAGTTTTCTCTAAAAATAAATCTAAAACATTTTTTAAATTTTTTAATGCATTAATAAAAATAAATGTAGCAACACCAATACTCATTAGTGGGTCTATTATTCTAATATCTGTAAAATTCATTATTATGGCTCCAATTAAAACAACAATCCAACCTAGAACATCTTCTAACATATGAAGATTTACAGCTTTTTGATTTATGGAATCTCCCTCTTTTGTCACATATGCAGCCAAAAAATTTAGCACAACTCCAACAACTGCAAATAATATCATTTTGCTATAATCAACTTCAACAGGATTAATAATTCTTTTGGTTGCATTTATAATTACTAATATAGAACCAATTAATAAAATTGTTGTTGTTATTACTCCTCCTAATACAGAGTACCTAATATATCCATAGGTATATTTTTTATCTACTTTCTTTTTACTCTTTTTTTCTAAAAAATAAGATATTCCTATAGATAAAGCATCTCCTAAATCATGGATAGAGTCTGAAAGAATTGCAACTGAATTAGTGAATATTCCTCCCCAAAATTCAAATATTGAAAAGGACATATTTAAAATAAAAGCAATTAATATATTTTTTTGTGTTTTCATTAAAAATTTCATTCCTTTCTTACTTCACTTAAAAGGCATACATAGAGTCTTAAAAAAATTATAAGATTATGCGTTTCTCACCTTACTCTTAAGGCACACATAAAACTTGAGATTAATTTTTATATTAATAAGTCTTTTACCACTTCACCCGCAATAATTAATCCTGCAACAGATGGAACAAAAGATATACTTCCCGGTACTTTTTCTTCACTTATATATTCTAAATTGTAATTTGGTTTTATAGGTTCTTCTTTAGAATATACCACCTTAAGATTTTCTATTCCTCTTGCTCTTAACTCTTTTCTCATAACTTTTGCAAGTGGGCATACACTTGTTTTATATATATCTGTAACTTCAAATTTAGTTGGATTTAGTTTATTTCCTGTCCCCATACTTGATATTATAGGAATATTGTTTTTCTTAGCTCTTACTACTAATTCAATTTTTGCAGTTACAGTATCTACACTATCTACTATATACGAAACAGTATTGTCTACAATATCTCTACTATTTGGCATAAAAAACTCTTTGTAAATATCTACATTTGCATTTGGATTTATTTCTAAAATTCTTTCCTTTGCAACTTCAACTTTAGGTCTTTCAAGTGTTTTTCTAGTCGCTATTATTTGTCTATTTAGATTTGTTAAAGATACTTGGTCTGAGTCTATTAATATAAAATTACCTATACCCGCTCTAACTAAACCTTCAACTACAAATGAGCCAACTCCTCCAATGCCAAATATAGCTACTTTTGCTTTTTTTAATTTTTCTATTCCGTCTTTTCCAATTAATAATTCTGTTCTTGAAAATTGATTTAACATTAATCTATCACCTTCTATTTTTGTCCACCTTGTATAACATATATCAGCTAATAGTAATATCCTAGTTTTTTTTGCTTTTTTCTTTTTTATCTTTAAATATTTTATCGAACAGTCCTTTATTAGATTTAGCCGATTTATTTTGTTCTTTTTTTTCTATCTTATTATTTTTTTCCTTACTTTTTTTATCTTCTTTTTGTTTTAATTTACCATCTTTGTTATTTTTTTTATCTTTTTTTATTACAGCCTTAGGTTCTTCTTCATCTTCTTCGTCTTCATCATTTTCAAAAAAGTCATCATCTATTTCATCATCTTCTTTTTTTAATAAATCTCTGTAGTCAAAACCTTCATCTTCTCCTAAGAAATCTTCATCATCTTCTTCCTCCTCGTCATCTATGTCATAATCTGATTCTTCAATTTCAAAATCATCATCTATTTCATCTTCTGATTCATCTTCATCTTCGACATCCTCGTCATTTTCTTCAAAATCATCTAAATTTACATCTTCGTCATCATCATCTTCGTCGTCTAAAAAATCCTCATCCTCATCTTCATCATTTTTATCCTCTTCATCTTCGTCGTCATTATCTTCTTCTTCATACTCATCATCAAAAAATTCTTCTTCATCTTCAAACTCAAAATCATCAAGATTTATTTCTTGAATTTTACTTAATTTAGTATCATTATTTTGAACCTTCTCGTTTGGACTCTGTATTTCATCTTCTTCATCGAATTCATCATCAGCTTTAATATCATCTATTACATTTACTTCTTGTTCTTCAGTTTCTTCTTCTCTAAATTCAGATAAATCCCTCTCAAATTTTTCTGTAACCTCATTTAAAAATACATCATAAATATTCTTTATTCCCTCTATTCTCCAATAGTTAGAATTTATTACAGTTCCCATGTTTATTTTTATACTATTAATCTCTTGTTCAAAGTTTTTCTCTTTATCTTCAATGTTCTTTAAGTATGAATTATTATATAATTCCTTATATGCTTTTTTAGTAGCTTTATTGGATATTTCTCTTAAAATAAGCTCATACAAATTATTTATTTGAACAAAATCTAGTTCAAAATTTTTGCAAGCTTCTTCCATCATTTTATTATGCATTTTAGTTCCACTTATAGCTGTCATTCTCTCATAATCTAAAAAGCCAACTATGTATTCATTCTCTGCCTTTAAAAAAGCCAACTTAACACTTATATCTCTTAAAGATTTTTTATATTTATCTAGCTTTAAATTATCATTATCTATTTCAGCTAAAACTTTTCTCATTTTGTCATATATTGAAATATAACAAGCAATTTCCTTTTCTGCAATATTCATCCTTGTGTCTATTGCTAATTTTAATACATTTTGATTAAATGGAACTTTTTCATTCTTACCATTTTTTATCATAATATCAGTAATCTCTTGTTTTTGTTTTTCTTTTCCCGTGTTGATTATTTGCTTCATTCCTAAAATATCATTTACATCAATAGAGCTAAATTCATTTATAAGCCTTTTTATAGATTCAACATGATTAGATTCACTAACTCTTCTTTCTTTTTCACACTTATTTCTTTCTTTTTGTCTTTGAGTAAATTCGCTTACCATTTCTATATAATCACTTCTTAAATTTCTTAATTGTTCATTATTTTTTTCTATAGCAAGCTCTATTTTCATAAATCTGTTTTCTAAAGATCCAGCATCTTCGTCTAAATCCTTAAATAGTTTATTTCTATCTTCTTCTAATTTCACAATATTTCTGTATATTCTTTCTTGTTCCTTTTGTACATTTTCTATTCTTCTTACAGTATCTTCAAATTCTTGTATAATTTTTCCTTCTTTTGTAGTTATAATTTGGTAATTTTCTAATTCCTCCATAAGTTCTTTGAAACTATTGTAATTACTTCTTAGATTAAATTGTTTGTCAAATTTTAGAATTTTCTCTACATATCTTTCTAAAACTATTGCACTTCTTTCATACATTTGAACGAACCTCCAAATTTCTACATTTTCTTCTACATTATACATAACAATTTTACAAAAGTCTACTATTTTTTATATAAATTTTTTTATAACTAATCACCGTTAGTTACGGTTCACAGCTATGTTTTTATTTCTAAATGTTAATATATTAGATTATAAACAGCCGTGAATTGTAACAACTAATTAACATTTCTACTATGAATTGTTACAAAATTATTTCTTCCTATTTCCATAAAAATTTTCAATGTTCTTAACATTATTTCTTTAGTTTCTTGGTCAATATCTTGATACGTTTTAAGCATTGTTCTAATACTCAAAACCTTATTACTACCTATCTCTGATAATGTTTTAGCACCTGTAGCATTTAATATTTCAAAAAAAGTATCTATAAAAATTTCTCTTTGTTCAGGACTAACTGCTTTAAGCCAATCTGTTATTGTTTTATCTATCAATTTACTAGAATTGGTTTGCTCATCTTTCACAAACTTATCTCCTAATACTTGCCATGAATATAAATCATGTTGCATTATACCTGTTTCTGTACTTTTTAAAATCGTTGTTTTTTCCTCATGATTTAATAATCTACCAATTATTGAAGTTTGAGGAATAAAAGTTTGTACTCTATCTAGGATTTCTTCATATTCCCTACTTTTTATTACCTTTTCACAAAATCCCGGTCCATCATTATTATAAACATTAATAATTCTATTTTTTACACTATCTTTACAGAACGAAGCAGCATAAACAGCTAAATTTCCACCTTTAGAATGTCCTCCAACTCGTATTTTATTATTATATTTTTCTGCAATATTTTCTAAATAACTTGTAGCATCTATTTGAGCAGGAACTAAATCGCTAAAACTCATATTAAAATCCTCTTTCCAACCTATAATTGTATTATCCGTTCCTCTGTATGCTACATAAATTGTATCATCTGGCATAATAATAGTAATTGCACAAAATTGCTTTTCTTGAATTGGATCTAATTTATTTATAAAATTAGTAATTTTCATATTTCC
The DNA here is from genome assembly GCA_946409935.1 of uncultured Clostridium sp. Lineage (GTDB taxonomy): Bacteria > Bacillota > Clostridia > TANB77 > CAG-508 > CAG-269. The sequence goes on from CAMJYG010000032.1 coordinate 27,324, forward strand.
AAATCTTGTGCTATTTGCAAGAATTGGGAATAAATCTATATCTTCTTTTTGTAAAATTCTTCCTGTTGTTCCATTATTTTTATATCTATCATAACTTTCTTTTATTGTTATTTCTTCATTTTCTTTAATAATTCCATCAAATGGGAAATACGATAATCTTGCTAAAATTAAATTATCTATTTCATTAAATTCAACTTTTTTAATACTTATATCTCTCCAATCCATATAATCAAATATATTTGCCA
>CAMJYG010000033.1 GCA_946409935.1 uncultured Clostridium sp.
TCTTCATGTTCCCCTAATTCTTGAATATATCCATTTTCAATATTTAATTCTTCTATGTAGTTTTCTATTTCCTGCCATTCTTGTTTATTTAGTTTTCTATTTAATTCCACAATTTCTTTTGCTTTATATGTTGGGAAATATTGTGCCATGACACTTATATATACACTTTTAGGCAAATTATGTACTATCCAATTTAATACCCTTTTACTGTTTTCAATATTATTGGGCAATACTAAATGTCTTATTATTACTCCTTTTGTTATTATTCCTTTATTATTAAATTTTGGCACTCCAACCTGCTTTACCATCTCTTTTATTGCATTTGTTGCTATTTCAAAATAATTATCAACTTTTGAATATTTTTTAGCTAATTCATTTTCTGCATATTTTAAATCTGGTAAATATACATCAATATATCCTTCTAGCATTTTTATAGTTTCTATATTTTCATAACCATTTGTATTATAGATTATAGGGATTTTTAACCCCTTAGATTTAGCTATTTTTAAAGCTTCGATAATTTGTATAACATAACTTGTTGGAGTTACTAAATTAATATTTTCAACACCTTTATCTTGCTGAATTAAAAATATTTTAGCTAAATTCTCTATCGAAATTTCTTTACCTTTTCCTAATTGACTAATTTCGTAATTTTGACAGAAAACACAATTCAGATTACAATTTGAAAAAAATACTGTTCCAGAACCTTTTTCTCCACTAATACATGGCTCTTCAAAATCATGCGTACTATAAAGAGCTATTTTAGCATTACCTGTAGCCTTGCATCTTCCTATTTTTCCTTCATTTCTATTTACATTACATTTATGTGGGCATAACATACAATTTTTTAATTTTTCTAACATTTTTCTGTTCTCCTTCCTGCATATCACAATTCGCAGTCTTAAACTTCTTCCACTTTTTTTATCAAAAATTTATGATTTTTTAAATCTTTTTCTAGAATTAATTTCTTTTTTGAGAACTTGTCCACATTATTTTTTACAATTTCCTTAGTCCTCTCTTCTTCCTCTTCACCTATTTCATCAATAAACTCTTCTTTTATATTTTCAATTATAATGTTTCCTTTATTTGCTAATGCAGAATAATCTTCTAAGTATTCAATTATTTCTACTTCATAGGTACTCTCTTTTTTCTCTATTTTATTTAACAAAAAACAATCTTCTTTCTGGTCAAGCCCTCTACCTTGTGGATAATACTTGTTCTTTTGTTCATCATATATAAAATATTCCATGCCCTCTTTTGGAAAATTTTTATTAAAATCACTTCCAAATAATTCCTTAGATTTTTCTTCTATCTGTTCGTAAGATAATTCGTAATCTTCTAAGTTTTTCTTTACAACTTCCCATATCCAAATATCACTTGCACTATTTATATTATCAAAAATTGGTAATGCTTGATTTGTAACTTCTTTCCACATGTAGATTTTAGTTATATATGTTTCTATTTCTTTTACTTCTTGTACACTTATACTGCTATTTATTTTTGTAGATTGATTTTTATATACTATCATTCCAATAAATATTATTACTAAAACTAATATGATAACAATCAATTTTTTCATGATTATAATCATTCCTCTCTAAAGGCATAAACACTTTGTTCATACAATAGGAAAGTCATACTGACTTTTCTATTGTAGAACAAGAGCTTCGCTCTATACGTTGCACAGAATTTTTTTGTCAAAAAATTCGCACAGGAACAAATTTACGGAAAGCTTTACTAATTTAAAGTTATTGCTAATTAGAATTTATAGTTTAAAATAACATACTACAAATTTATTAGCTTTCCGATTTGTTCTATTCTATCACATAAAAATTGGGGTTTCAATGCTTTAAAAAAAGAATATCAATTATCATCTGATATTCTTTTTTAATTGTTAATTATCTTCAATTATTTTTGAAAGTTTTTTATCAAAAGTTTTCACATCTAAATGTTCATTTTTATAATATGCAAATATTTTCTTCTTTTTCTATAAGTTTTGTATCCGCATATTTTGATAAAATTCCAGATAAACTTTTCTTTTTCTTTTTATTCTTTGATGTTTCATCAACTGGGAAGATCAAAATCTCTACTTTTTTATTTATTAATGAATTTGGTATTTCTACAACATCTTTTAAATCAATACCATTAACAATTTTCCTTACAAATTCCATAATTACCTCCTTATTTTAATAAAGAAATATTTATATAATTATATCATAGATTAAGAAAAAATACTATAACTTTTCAATATAAACTATAGTTTGTTTTGTATAATTGTTACAATTATTTACATTTAATATTATTATTTTCCAATAAACTGTTGTACAAATATTTTTCCATATTTAGAACTGCTTACTACACCAATTCCAGTATAATTAAAATTGCCATTTAAGATATTAGCTTTATGTCCGGAAGAATTCATCCAAGCAGTTACAGCTCCACTATTACTTGAATTTGCGGCAATATTTTCTCCTGCTGTTTTGTATGAAATCTTAAAGCTTTTCATCATATCAAAAGGAGAACCATAAGTTGGGGATTCATGTGAAAAATAATTATTATTTACCATATCCTGAGCTTTAATTCTTGCAACTTTTTGAAGCTCTTCATCTACTTTTAATGCTTGTAGTCCATTGTTAGTTCTTTGTTTATTAATTAAATCAAACACTTCCTTTTCATCTGAATTCATACTGTTCGAAATTGCACTACCGCTTGAATTTCCACTAGATGCATTACCACTTGTTGTTCCTCCAGTTGTACTACCTGTAGAATTTGTTCCACTTGGATATATTGGCTTTATGTATTTTTTATTTACTGCCCCAACATAATCTCCTTCAACTTGAACAATATACCAATCTCCAACACCTGCAAATACTCTTATATATTCATTTTTCTTAACGGTTGCAACTACTTTATATTGTGTACCAGGTCCACTTCTTACATTTAAAGTAGTTGCGGTTACCAACCCAGTTGAAAAACCTGTATTATAATAATGTTGCATTCCTAAAGATGTAGAAAATGTAAATATTGTTAATATAAAAGCAACTGCCATTGTAAATTTTAATATTTTTTTCTTTTTTACTGTTATAACTTTCATAAACACTCATTCCCTTCTTTTTTATTATGAGGGATTTATAATCATACATTAGAAAGGCTAATTTATTCGCTTTGAGAACTTTTCTTTTGAAAAGTTCTGTGTAGACCTTGGCGTAGCCTGTTCTACGCAAAAAATCCCCATATAATAATATATGGGGATCTGAATGTCCATTATGCAGTTTCTTTTTTATCTATATTAGGTATTTGTCTTTTTTTCTTACCAATAAATCTTCTATCAGTTTTATTTTCATTTATAACTGTTTGAGGTCCTGCATTTTTTAAAACAGTATCTTTTGTTATTATACATTTTTCTATATTAGGGTTTGAAGGTATTTCGAACATTATATCTCTCATTATTTCTTCAATTATAGAACGAAGTCCTCTCGCACCTGTTTTTCTTTCTATAGCCTTTTCTACTATTGCCTCTAATGATTCTGGTTCAAATACCAATTCAACACCGTCTATTTCAAATAATTTTTGATATTGTTTTACTAATGAATTTTTAGGTTCTACTAAAATCTTTGTTAATGCTTCTTTATCTAAATCTTTTAAAGTTGCAACTATTGGCAACCTTCCAATAAATTCAGGTATTAATCCAAATTTCAATAAATCTTGTGGTAGTAGTTCTTGGAATACTTCATATTGACTAATTTCTTTTTGAGTTTTTCTTTGTGCTCCAAATCCTATTGCTTTTTCCCCTGTTCTGTCCTTTATTATGTTCTCTAGGCCTTCAAACGCTCCACCACATATAATTAATATATTTTCTGTATTAATTTGAATTAACTCTTGATTTGGGTGTTTTCTTCCACCTTGTGGAGGTACAGAAGCTATTGTTCCTTCTATTATTTTTAGTAATGCCTGTTGTACACCTTCTCCACTTACATCTCTAGTTATAGAAGGATTTTCTGATTTTCTAGTAATCTTATCTATTTCATCTATATATATAATTCCTTTTTCTGCTTTAGGAACATCTCCATCTGCAGCCTGAATTAGCTTTAATAATATGTTTTCTACATCTTCTCCAACATATCCTGCTTCTGTTAATGTTGTTGCATCAGCTATTGCAAATGGAACATTTAGAATTCTTGCAAGTGTTTTTGCAAGTAGTGTTTTTCCACATCCAGTTGGTCCTAAAAGAAGTATATTACTTTTTTGAATTTCAACATCATCTTTTTCTGCAAATTCCTCATGAGCAATTCTTTTATAATGATTATATACTGCAACTGACAATGTTTTTTTAGCTTCATCTTGACCTATTACATAATCATCTAATACTTTTTTTATTTCTATAGGACTTGGTATATTATCTATTTCATTTAAAGTATATCCTGCTCTATCTTCATCATATAATTCAGCTTCTATAATACTTGAGCAAAGGTCTACACATTCATCACAAATATACACACCCGGTCCTGCTACAATCTTTTTTACATTTTCTTGTGATTTGCCACAAAAAGAACATCTTACATTTTTGGGTATATTATTTTTAGGCATATTTCAAATTATTCCTTTCAATTTTATATTTGCACATTATTTTCTTTTGTCCATAATTCCATCAATTAAACCATATTTAAGTGCTTCTTCTGCTGTCATGTAATTATCTCTTTCAGTGTCTTTTGCTATTGTTTCAATTGTTTGGCCTGTTCTTTCACTTAAAAATCTATTTAATTTTTCTCTAGTTTTAACCAAGTGGTCTGCATGAATTTTAATTTCTGTTGCTTGACCAGAAAGTCCTCCACCACCAATTAATGGTTGATGTATCATTATTTCTGCATTTGGTGTTGCAAATCTTTTACCTTTTTCTCCTGCTGCTAATAATGCTGCTCCCATGCTTGCAGCCATACCAATACATATTGTTGAAACAGGACAGCTTATATAATTCATTGTATCTATAATTCCCATTCCATCTGTTATAGAACCTCCTGGAGAATTTATGTATAATGATATTTCCTTGTCTGGATCTTCTGATTCTAAAAATAGTAATTGTGCAATTACTAAACTTGATGTTGTAGCATTAACATCTTCTCCTAAAAATATTATTCTATCTTTTAATAATCTTGAGAAAATATCATAAGACCTTTCTCCTTTACTTGTTTGTTCAATAACATAAGGTACTAAACTATTTTTTTCTAACATATTTATAATCATTCCTTTCTTAAAATATACTGTTATTGGGAAAATTTCAATTATTTATCAAATTTTCTTGTTTTAGACATTATTAAAATTTGCTTTGTTTATAATTATATATCATTATTTTTAAATATAAACAAGTTTTTTTGAAAAATATTTATTTTAATACAAGATAGTTGTTACAATTCACAGCTGTTTATAATCTAATATATAAATATTAATATATAAATATTTTTCAAAAAATCTCGGCTGCATTACATATTCAAGAAATTCTAATTTAATAAAATGAGCCTCTTTCATGTTAAAAATCTTGCAGATTTTTCCATGAACATCCCTCATTTTATTAACATAAGAATTTCTAATAATATTCCATTTGCATTCGATTTATTTTCTAAATATTTATATATTAACATTTAAGAATAAAAAACATAGCTGTGAATTGTAACACAAGATAAGGGATAAAATAATATATTTTTACCCCTCTAAGTTCTTAAATTTATTTTATTTTTGCATTTTTTACTAAGAAATCTATAGCTTTTTCTGATGTTAATCCTTGTTTTATGTAATTTCTTACATTTTCATTTTTCAAGAATTCTTCATCATTTTCTTTTCCATAATTTTTAGCCATTTCTTTTAATTTTTCATCTATTTCTTCATCTGTTGCTTCTATTTTTTCAGCTTTTATTACAGCTTCTAAAGCCAATCTTGATTTTATTCCTTCTATTGCTTGAGGTTCATATTCTTTTCTCATATCTTCTTCTTTTTTGTTCATCATTTTTAAATATTGTTCTAATTTTAAACCTTGATATGATAATCTTTGTTCAATGTCTTTTACCATATTGTCTACTTCCATCTCAATCATTCCTGATGGTATATCAACTTTCATTTTTTCACAAACAGCTTTTATTACAGCATCTTGTGTTTCATATTTTGCTTTTTCATCATTTTGTTTTTGTTGTTTTTGTTTAATATCTTCTTTTAATTCTTTTATTGTATCAAATTCACTAACATCTTTAGCAAATTCATCATCTAATTCTGGTAATTCTTTTTTCTTTATTTCATGTAATTTTATTTTAAATGTTGCATCTTTTCCTGCTAAATCTTTTGAAAAATATTCTTCTGGGAATTTAACATTTATGTCTTTTTCTTCATCTATTTTCATACCAATTATTTGATCTTCAAATCCTGGAATAAATGTGTTACTTCCAATTTCTAATTCGTGTCCTTCTGCTTTACCACCTTCAAAAGCTACACCATCAACAAAACCTTCAAAATCTATTGTTGCTGTATCTCCGTTTTCTACAGGTCTATCTTCTATTGTTATGATTCTAGAGTTATGTTCTTGCATATGTTTTAATTCATGTTCAATGTCTTCGTCTGTTACATTATACTCTATTTTCTTTATTTCTATTCCTTTATATTTTCCAAGTTCTGCTTCTGGTTTTGTTTGCATTACTGCAGTAAATATTAAATCTTTTCCTTTTTCTATTTGTGTAACTTCTATATCTGGTCTACTTACTACTTCTAAATTATTTTCTTTTATAGCTTCTTCTAAAGCTTCTTGAGCTACTTCATTAAAAGCATCTTCGTAGAATATTTCTTTTCCATAATATTTTTCTACTATTTGCATAGGTGCTTTACCTTTTCTAAATCCTGGTATATTAAAATATTTTGCACTTTTAAAATATACTTTTTTTATAGCTTCATCAAATTTATTAGCCTCAACTGTTAATTCTAATTTTACCTCATTTGCATTTTCTGTTTTTTCTACTTTACAATTCATTTTTTTCAAATCCTTTCCATTTTTACTGACATTTATTTTGTAAGGCACAAAATTTTTCATACGATAGGAATGTAATTCTTCCTATTATATAAAACATAAATCGCACAAACTTTTCTTATAGCCTAATTATTATACCATAAATTTCCTATTTTGCAAGGAATTTTTTTAAATTTTTAAAAAATACTTGTATTTTTTTTTTATTTGTGCTAAACTTGTTATTAGTCAATTTATTTAAGAAATTTAGGAGGTGCAATCAAGAATGGCAAAATGTGCAATTTGTGAAAAAACAGCTAATCATGGAAATAAACTTAGTATTACTCGTTCTCATATAAGCAAAAGATCTCCACGTACATGGAAACCAAATTTAAGAAGAGTAGCTATAGATGTTAATGGTGAAACAAGAAAAGTTTATGTATGTGCTAAATGCTTAAAAAACGGTAAAATAAAAAGAGCTTCATAAAGCTCTTTTTTGTTGCACAAAATGAAAATGATCCTTTCCTTTTGTATAAAAAAAATTAATCTTTAATTCCAAAAATTAATTTTACAAATCCTCTTAAAAATCTAGGTACTTTTTTTACTACAACTGTCATATGTATTCCCTCCTTAATTTTTTAAAATTTTGTTATTCAAAAATTTCAAAATTTAGCATGCTAGCCACATTAAACCTACGCAAATTACAGCTACCCCTATAATAAATAACCACCCTGTTATTGGAAGTAATAAAACCAATAATATTCCTAACCCTAATCCTACTAAACAAACAGCTAATGTTTTTCTTAAAAATCTTTTCAATTTATTCCCTCCAATTTTATAGCTAACTTTTTGTTACAATTCGTAGTATTAAAAGAACAAATCGGAAAGCTAATAAACTTGTAGTATGATATTTTAAACTATCAATTGTAATAACTATTTTTTATATATTATATTAATTTTAAAATTATTTGTTCCTCTTTATGTATAATAAAGTTGACTCCCTTATGATTTTCATGTAAAATAAACCCAGTAGCTGATAAGTTTGAAAAATAATTACAATTTTGGCTGTGCGCAGTGGCGAATTTAATTCTTTTCCAAACTGATTTGTGCCTTGTGAAAGGAATATGATTATATATGTTAAAAAAAGATGTAAAAGATTTTGTAAATTGTTTAAAAAATAGTTATCCAGATGCAACTTGTAGTTTAAATTTTGAAACTCCTTTTCAGTTAGTAATTAGTGTAATGTTATCCGCACAGTGTACAGATGAAAGAGTTAACAAAACAACTCCGTACTTGTTTTCAAGATGTAAAACAATTCAAGATTTTATAGATATTGATATACACGAATTAGAAGATATTATTCATCCTTGTGGATTTTATAAAAATAAAGCAAAAAATATAAAATTATGTGCTAAACAGGTTTTAGATAATTTCAATGGTATAGTTCCCAAAACTATGGAAGAACTCACATCATTAGCTGGTATTGGTAGAAAATCTGCTAATGTAATTTTACTTGAAGTTTTTGGAATAGCTGAAGGTGTTGCAGTTGACACTCATGCTAAAAGAATTTCTAATTTGGTAGGTCTTTCTAATGAAAAGGAACCAGAAAAAATAGAACAAGATTTGATTAATTTCTTTCCAAAAGAATATTTAAAAGATATTAATCATTTGTTTGTATGGCATGGTAGAAATACTTGTGTTGCAAGGAAACCTAATTGCTTAAAATGTTCTATTAATAAGTATTGTAATTATTTTAAAAATAAATCTTAATTTTTAATGTTAGTAATAACATTTTTAATAATAAAGGGATTAACCCCGCAACAGATTATAATGTATAGAAATAATTGATTGAACAATCCCACTCTAGTAATGCTTTAATTTGAGCGTTTCTAGGGTGGGATTTAATTTTACTATATTAATCAATTTAAAATAATTCAATCTCTTTTCCCAGGCAAGTAGAATAAATATACACTCTATCAACATTTCTATTTAGCGCACTTTCTAGAGCATTTTTATAAATTTCTAACTGTTTTTTATATTTATTAATTAACTCTACTTCTTTTCCATCTTCTACAAAATCGGTTTTATAATCTACAAGTACCAACTCATTATTCTCATTTATATAATATAAATCAATTATTCCCTGTACTAAAACCTTTTCATCTATTTCTTCATGATAAATGTCTTTAGCTTCTATATTAATGTAAAATGGTTTTTCTTTATAGATTTCTTTAGCATTTTGCAATTCTTTCCAGATATTTGATTTTGTAAATTTTAATATTGAATACTTATTAATGTTTTCCGCTTCATTTTGACTTATTATTTCTTTAAAAACTAAGTTTTGTATCATGTGGTCGATTTTTTCAATAGTGTATTCTTCTTTAACATTTAATTTTTGCATACACAAATGTAATAAAGTACCTTTTTGAGCTCCTGTTAATTTTTGTTCTTGTTCACTTTTTAAAAATTTAGGTGTATCAAAGGTTACATCTTTATGTAGCTCTTCGTGTTTTTCTTCTATTTCAAAAATGTTTTCTATAGCTTCTTCCTCAAATTTATTTTCCATTTGTTTTATATTAGTTACAGATGTTTTTGTAGGGATTTTAGTTGCTAATAAATTTTTGTATTTATAATTCAAGTCTTTTTCTATCTCATCTAATTGTTTTGAATTAATTCCTTGTTCACATTTTTCTTCTAAAATCTTTTTTACATCTATTTCATTATTTTCTACTTGTTCAAATGTTTTTTGAGCCTCTTTTTTATTAATTACATTGAAATCTACAATACTTTCTATATTTCCCTTTTCATATAAATATACCAGTAAAATCCAATCTAAATACTTTTTGTATTTTTTTACTAAAATTGGATTTATTTTTGTACCATTTTTCTTATATCTTTCTACTTGCTGCTGTATTTTCTCAATTTCCTTCAAATAATCCTTTTTTATTCCTGTTATGATAAGTTTTTCTCTTGCTCGAGTTGTTGCGACATATAAAATTCTCATTTCTTCTGATAATGTTTCTGTAAATATTTTATTTTTTATTGCTGATTTTGATAATGTATCATACTGAACTTGTTTTTCATAATCTATGTATTTAACACCTATTCCTAATTCTTGGTGTAATAAAATATCTTGGTTTAAATCCATTAAATTGAATTGTTTTCCTGTGCTTGATAAAAATACTAATGGAAATTCTAATCCTTTACTTTTATGAATACTCATTATTCTAATAACATTATCATTTTCTCCTATAATTTTAGCAGAACCCATATCTCCACTACTTAATTTTAGTTTTTCTATGAAACGAATGAAATTATAAAGTCCCTTAAAACTTGCTGTTTCAAATTGCTTCGCTCTTTCAAATAACATTTTTAAATTAGCTTGTCTTAATTCTCCATTTGGCATTAGTCCGAACATAATTATAATATCCAGTTTCAGAATATATTTTCCAAATCAGTTCATCTAAAGCTAGATACTCCTGTTCCTTTCTCCACTTTACTAATTTATTAAAAAATCCGTCTATTTTTGTACTTAGCTCTTTTGAAGCTGAAATTTTTGCTTTTTGCATACATCTATAAAAATTATCATTTTTATCAGCTAATCTAATTTGTATTAATTCATCATCTGTAAATTTACCAATATTTGACCTTAATACTGTAACCAATGGTATATCTTGAATAGGATTATCTATTATTTTTAATAAACTCATAATAGTTTGTATTTCTATAGAATCCAAAAACTCTTGTGAACTATCAGAAAATACAGGCATTTCTAAACGCAATATTTCTTGTTCATATATTGGAGCCAAATTAGATGTAGCCCTTAATAAAATTACAATATCTTTATATGTAATATCTCTGTATTTGCTTTCCTTTTTATCCCAAACTTGAAATTTTTCATCTATAAGTTTTTTTATTTTATTTGCAACAAATCTTGCTTCTAATTCAGTATCTTCAATTCTTTCTGTTTCTTCTTCTGTTTCCGCTTCTTCTTGTTTATTCTCATTTATCTTTTCTTTGTTTTTTCTTTCATTTTCATTTAATGTATCATTTTCTTTTCCTGTCGTCTCTTTAGTAATATTTTCTTCTAATTCTTCTTCATGATCTCCATCAACTATATCTAAAACATAAATTTCTGTTTTTTCATTTTGGTCTTTTTTAGGGTAATTCGCACCTAAATTCAAGTATTCCTCTTGGTTGTACTCAATATCTCCTAAGATTCCGCTCATTATGTTTTCAAATATAATATTTGTAAAATCCAATATGTTTTGTTTGCTTCTAAAATTCTTAAATAACTGTATTTTTAAGTCATCATCTGCTGTTCTACTTTCCTTTTTGCTATATTTAGAATATTTATTTAAAAATAATTCTGGCATGGCTTGTCTAAATTTATAAATACTTTGCTTTACATCTCCAACCATAAAAATGTTATTTTCTTTAGATACTGCTGTTAATATGTATTCTTGCACTAAATTACTATCTTGATATTCATCTATTGCAATTTCAACATATTTATCTTGATATTTTTTTGCAATTTCTGAATTTTCTATTGTTCCATCTTCTTTTACTTTTAAAAGAATTTCTAATGCAAAATGTTCTATATCATTAAAATCTACTATGTTTTTTTCTCTTTTTCTTTTTGCAAACTCTTTTCCAAATTCTAAAATTAAATTCTCTAATTTTTTTAAAATATGATACATATCATATATGTCTTGATTTGCTTCTTTTGAAACACATATTAAAATTTTATCTAAAACTTTATTTAGCTTTTTCTTAACATCATCTCTTACTTTTTTTGACTCTTCTTTAAGCTCTGAGTCTACTTTTTGTCTTGGCCAAGTTGCAAAATTTATATTTTGAGCTATTTCAAAAGATTTATCCCAGTTGTTCAAATTCTTTTTTAATGTATCTAACTGGTCTATATCACTTCTTATAGCTTGCTGAAACTTATCTAGTTCTGGAGCAAATGATAAATCTTCTTCAACCTTTTCTAATGCACTTATATCATCAATAAGTTCATCATCTACCTCTTGAAGCAACACTTCTCCCCATGGAGTGGAACTAAAATCATTTTCTAACCTTTGTGATAAATTAAACATCTCTATTTTTTCATCAAGCCATTTTTCAGGAAAAGGATTACTTTGTATATATGAATATATCTTTAAAATCAAGTCTTTTAAAGGAGTATCATCCCTATAACTAGTATATATGTTAATCAATTTAATAAAATCTTCATCTTCACCTTCATATTTTTGCTCAAAAATATCTTCAATTACTTCTTGCTTTAATAACTCTATTTCCGTTGTATCCCCTATTCTAAAATTAGGAGATAAATTTTCAAGCTCAAAAAAATTATTTCTTACTATTCCCAAACAAAATGAATCTATAGTACATATACTTGCCTTATTTAAATATGTAATTTGCCTTTGTAAATTGGCATTTTCAGGTTCCTCTTCTAGTTTTTTATATATTGCATCTAAAACCCTTTCTCTCATTTCAGAAGCAGCAGCATTTGTAAAAGTAACAACTAATAATTTATCTATATCAATTTTTTCTTCTAATATTTTATTAATAATTCTTTCAACTAGTACAGCCGTCTTACCGCTTCCAGCAGCTGCTGCAACAAGTATATTTGAACCCTTTTCATAAATAGCATCTTTTTGTTCATCTGTCCAACCCATATTTTTCTCCTTTCTTGCCGTTGCCAAAGGGACGCCCCTTTTTGCAATTTTTTGCCATGGGGACACTCTTGTTTTTTGCTTTTTTAATTTTACTTTAAAAAAATAAAAATCACAATAGATTTTTAAGATTTCTATTGTGATTTTTACTACTTTTCAATTATTTTTTCTAACTTCTAAATATTCATCTATATCATTTATTAACCATTCTGAACCCTGTGTATGAAGCATATCATATCCATCACTTAAATAATCAAATACTTTATATTTTTCGAATAAACTATAAACTTCACTTCCTGTTATTTTTTCTTTATTTTTATATATTTCCATACAAAATATTATAAAATCATTTATTTTTTTCTCCATACTCTTTTATCCCCCATATACTGTATAATTTCCTGTGTTCTTTTCCTCTAGAAACATATTGAATAAATCATAACTACTATAATACCACATTTTTGTTTCTTCTTTTTCAAGTGTCTTATATATTTTTGAATTATATAGCCATTTTCTTGCTTCACTATAGCTAATGTTATAATAGTTTTTTATATAGTTAGTTAAAACTTGTGCTTTTTCAAACATCATAAAAACAAATTTTTTTTCATCCATTATATTCCCTCCACTTCAATAGTCTCTATATATTTTATGCATTCTAATGCTTTTAAAGTATGAAATGAAATCTGATCTGCTAATAAATAGGTTTTCAACCTTTTTATTGTTTCTTCAATTGTATATACTCCATCTTCATATCCATCCAACACTTGATATAAATTATCATTTGCTACAGGTCCTTTTACAATATCATATTCATGTATCAGTCCGTTTCATTGCTTTTCACTTCCATTTCTCTTAATTTTATAACACTATATTACCATATATCTTAAATATGTTACCCAAAAGGGCAAAATATTTTAATATTTCAATTACTTCCCTGTATGCCATTGCATATTTTTTTGTTATCATTTTTTCTCCCACTTTTTATTAATATCTTTTGTTTCATATTCTTAATTATATTTTCTTTATTATTTTACTCTAAAACAAAAAAAATCACAATAGATTTTTTTAATTTCTATTGTGATTTCATAATTAACAATTAATGGTTATTTCAATAGTTATGAATTCCCTTTCTTATTAACAATAAACTTATCCAAAGTTCCAATAATAGCAGGTAACAAAATTAATATTAATAAAGTTGAGAACAAAGTTCCTTTAGACAATGTTATACATATTTTTGAAGTAATTGCTGTTGCAAATTTTCCAACAATAAATGTAACTATAATTAAAATAGAACTTGAGGTTAATATTGTGTGTATTGATTCGTTGTATGCATTTATAATTGATTCTTTTCTATTTTTGCTTGCTCTATTTTCTAAATAGTAAGATGTGTATAATATTGCATAATCAATTGTTGAACCCATTAATATACTTTGAACTATTAGTAGTGCTATAAAGTAGACTGAGCCTCCAGATAATGATAATATTCCCATTGTTAAATATACTGCACATTGAATTACTCCAACTAAAATGACTGGTATTGTTACAGATTTAAATGTTATTGCCACAACTATAAATATTGCTATCATTGTTAGTATAGAAATGTAATTAAATTCATCTCCAAAGGTTTTACTCATTTCATAAGCCATAGGAGAATTTCCTATTACATAAAATTCATTGATATCGTCATTTAGTAAATCTTTAATGTTTTGTATAAACTGGAAGGTCTCTTCAGTTTCTGATTCAAATTCTGTATTTATTACAATTCTTGAGTATTCTTTTCCAATAAGCAAATCTTTTGCTTGTGAAATTTTTTCTTTACTGTCAGTTATATCGTTCTTAATTTTTTCATCTATAAATTCATCAAATTTGCTATCTTTTAAAATATCATCATTTAAAAAATTTACAAATTCTTCAATTGTCATTTTCCAATTGCTGTCGTATTCTGCATAACTTCCATAGTACAAGTATAATAACTCTATAGTATTGTCTTCTAAACTATCAGACAAATTACTTAAAATTGCTATCATTTCGTCTTTTGTATATTTAGTTTCATTTAAACCTGCATTAATTATTGATTGCACATTTTCCAATTTTAGCTTTGAATTTGTATCAAAATTATTAGCATAGTCTTTATTATTCATTACGTCATTTACTAGAAAATCTACCATAGTTCTAAGGGACATTGTTGGATTTTTATTAATATTTTCATTTATATATAGTCCATAAATTAAATCAATTTTAGACTTATCCATTCCTAATAAATCACTCATACTTCTACTTGAGTATTTTGTATTATTTGTAACTCCATTCATAATTGAATTTAATACATTTAAATCATTTGTTGTACTAGCATCAATTTTTCCTTTTAGAGTGCTATCATCTTTATGACTTAGCACAAAATTTACAAATTCCATTGGAGTTAATTTCAATGTAGTATTTTTTGAGTCATATAAACTATATATACTCTTTGTACTATTTTCATCTGAACCTATCACGCTTGCAAGCTCGCTATATGAGTATGTTTTTTCATTTATTGCGCTATCCATTATTATACTTAATTTGTCTAGACTAGCCAATTGATTTTCATCTATATTACTACTTATTTGTGTATTTTCCATATTTCTTAAAATAAGATTTACGAAATCATATGGTGAACATTTCCAATCGTTTGTATTTCCATTCTTGTAATCAATTAACGCATACAAATTATACATTTGATTTTGTTTTGCACCTAGTAAATTTGCCATTTGTGTTGCAGTATATTTACTTGGATTATTAGATACAGAATCATCAATAACTAATTTTAAAAGTTTTAAGCTGTTTAAACTATTTTCATCAATACCTAAAGAGCTAATATCTATATTTCCAGATGATAATGTATTTACAACTAAATTTACAAATTCTTGTGGTGTCATTAAATATTCTTCTGGTAAATTTGCTAATGCATATGTTTTGTCTACTATTCCATTACTTACATTATTAAATATGGCTGATAACTGTGTTTTACCTAATTTTGTTGTGTTTATATTATTTTCATTTTTAGCAAATATTAATAAATTTTCAAATTTACTTGTATCAATACCATCTAAATAATTTGTATTATTCTTTAGCCAAACAACCTCTTTTATAAATTCTGGAACACTTAGTTTGCTTCCATTGTCCGAATTCATGTATTTTAATAATAATATCTGTTTAACATTTGCTTCGTCAATTCCAAGTAAACTAGAAATTTCAGATGTTTCCATATCTTTTTTGATTGTATCTATATTGCTAAAAATTGCTAACATTTTTATATTATTTATTTTTTCTTCATCAAACATAGCAGCATAATTATCATTTGTTAGAACATCTGTTAAAACAAAGTTTGCAAATTCCGATAATGTTAGTTTTGTATCTATTTCATTCACAGAAATATAGTATGTATATAAATCTTTCATGCTATTTTCTGTTATTCCTAAAAGATTAGCCATTTGACCGCTTGTATATTTACTATTAATTGTATTACTATCTGTAAATTTGGTTAATTTATTTATACTCTCTCTTGTTTTATTATCAATGCCACTTGAATACTTATTATCTGTTAATACTTTATTATTCATAAAATTAATAAAATCAGATAATGAAATTTCTAAATCATTGTTTTTTGAATTATAGTAAATTAAGATATCATCAACTTTTTCCTTTTCCATTCCTAAAATATTTGCAATATCGCTTGAGGTTCTTCTTTTATTAACAAGGTTTTTATCTGTAAAATTTGATAATCTGTCAATTTCTTTCTTGTTTTCTTCACTCAATTGTTTTTGAACTTTATCATTGTTATAAACTTCATTTTGAACAAATTTTACTAATTCATCAAAAGTCATTAAATTTTCTCTATTTTGATTATAAAATTTGTAATAAACTATTTTTAAAAGATAATCTTCAATATCTACATCTGTCCCTAAATCCTTCATCTTTTCTACTAATTCTTCTGTCAATAATTTTTCATTGATTGTATTGCTATATGCTAAAACAGACTTAGTTTTATCATTTTCTTCAAATTCGCTTATATATTTTTGGATTTTATCTTCATCTTCATTTTTATATATTATTGCAATTTGATTATTTGGACTAAATATTTTAGATACTTCATCATTTTCGGATGCAGTATATAAAATATTTAGATTTCCTTTTAATATGTAACTTCCTGCAAAAATTATTATAAATAAAATTGTTAATGGAATTCTTAATTTATTACTAAATGCACCTAATTTGTCTAATTTAATGATAAGTGTTCTTTTTTGAGTTTTTGCAATTAATTTATCAAATTTCAAAATTAAAGCGGGTAATACAAAGAAAATACTAATTAGACTAAATAATACTCCTTTTGCTAATACAAACCCTAAATCTTTTCCTATAGTAAAGCTCATAAATACCAAGCATATTAGTCCTACAATTGTTGTTGCAGAGCTGCTAGAAATAGATTTAAAGGCATCATATAAAGCTTTTTTCATTGATTTTATTTTGTCGTGCTCTACTTGCTTTTCTTGTCTAAATCTATTTATTAGCATTATAGAATAATCCATTGATAAAGCTAGTTGCAATATTGCTGAAATAGAATTTGTTATATTGGATATAGTTCCAAAAATTATATTTGTTCCAGCATTTAATAATATTGCTATTAAAATTGAAGTTAAAAATAATATTGGTTCAATATATGATTCACACATGAAAAATAATATAATTAATACTCCTAAAACAGCAACAACTATAATCCATGTTGGAAGGACTGGTATATTGTAGTTTGCAATATCCCCACTAGTTTGAATATCATAATCTTTATACTTATTGGTTATCTCATTATAAACTTTAGTTGCTATTTCTGAATCTTTTTTATCTTCAACATTTATAACATATAAAGTATAATCATCTTTATTATAATCTTCTGTTTCATCATAATCTATTGAACTAATATTTTCTAAACTACTTAGTTCTTCTAAAATCTTTTGTTTT
The DNA here is from genome assembly GCA_946409935.1 of uncultured Clostridium sp. Classification (GTDB taxonomy): domain Bacteria; phylum Bacillota; class Clostridia; order TANB77; family CAG-508; genus CAG-269. Next base: position 17,647 of record CAMJYG010000033.1, read on the forward strand.
TCATCATTATTTAATCCTTTAAACATCAAATTTAATGAACTTGAATTATCTTTCTCAGAGAATTCTTCTTCCATTATGTCCATTCCTATTCTTGTTTCAGATGTAGCAGGAAGATATTTTGTAATGTCATCATTTATTTTTACTTTGTTTGATAATATTACACATATTATTGACAGTATAATAAATAGGATTAATATAAAATTTCTTTTGTCTACAATAAAATCTGTGATTTTTTTCATAATTCCGCCTTTCTTTTTTACAATTAGTTACAGTTCAGTATCAATTTCTACTTCAAAAATGTTAATGTATAAGTATTGCTATTGAATAATGCAACACTTTGTTGTATAATAATATATTATATGACATTGTTGCTAGTTTATCAACCAACAAATTCATATAGAGTGTCGAATAATATGGTTACAGTTTAGTAATATAATATGAGTCGTTGGGCAAAATAAGAAAGGAATGGAATTGAAAATATGAAAAAACAACCTCAAATAACAGAACAAACCAAGAAAAATATAGTTGAAGCCTTTTGGTCAATATATAAAAACAAAGATATTAGTCAAATTACGGTTACTGAAACAATTAAAAAAGCAGGCTACAACAGAGCAACCTTTTATAATTATTTTGATAATGTTCAATCTATTTTAGATTATATAGAAGATAAAATTCTAGAATCATTTAAAAAGTTAGCTGTTAAACAACCTTTATTTGCTGATTTTAACCAAACTTTATTAGGTGATTTGCTAAAAGTTTATGAAATTTACGGAGAATATTTTACTGTTTTACTTAGTGAAAATGGAGATCCTTTGTTCTCTGTTAAAATAAAAAATATGATTAAACCTATATATTATGCAAAATTAAATGAAAAATACCCTAATGATTTTAAAACGGATATAATACTTGAATATACAACATCTGCACTAATTAGTGCTTTCTTATTGTGGAGTAAGAATAAGAAAACAATGAAATCCGATTATTTTTTTGAATTTATTGATTATCTAATGAATAATGGAACTAAGAAAACTTTTGATTTCTATTTTTAAAAACGCTTCCATTATTTTTAATATTAACAATTGTTACATTTCACAGCTTTAAAATATTAATGATAATATTTACCTAAAATTTTACTTGCTGCGAATGTAACATATTTTAATTGAAACAATAATCTTCTCTTTTATATATTTATTAGTAATTCGTCATATTTCCTATATTCTGGCTCATATTTTTCAATTAGTTTCATGAATCCTTTTGAATATGTTTTATATTTTAGATGACAATATTGATGTAATACTACATAATCGATTATTCTTCTACTATACATAACAATTTTAGGATTTATAGTAATTTTGTTTTCTTCACATTTGCCTAAAGGTTTCATGTTCATTATTTCATATTCATCTGGAGCAAATCCTAACATTATTCTGCACTTTTCCATTGCTCTTTCTATTTCAACTTTTGCAATTTGTTCATACATTTTTTCGATTGCTAAATCTAAAATCTCTGTATTTGACATCTTTTTATATTTATTAGGTAGCGATATTTTTATTGTTTTACCTTCTATATCTAATTCTGCTATTTTTATATTTTTATAAGTTATTTTTACTTTATAATCAATTCCTAATACTGGAACTGGATGTCTTTCTATTGAATTATTAATTTCTATTTTTATATTTACTCTTTTTCCTACTAAATTCATATTTATCGCTCCTTATTGTGACGAATTGTTGTTTCACGAATTATTGTTCGTTTTTCTGATATTATTTTATATTCTATTTTTAATTTTGTCAATACATTTTTTAATTTTTATTAATTTTTTTTACTAGTTGTTAGTTACGGTTCACAGCTATGTTTATTCCTAAATGTTAATATATCAATATTTCATTTTGCTTTTATTATCTAAAGTACTAACTATTAACATTTTTTTAATAATTTATAATATAATTCAATATAATAAACATGTAATTACATTTTATTGTTGATAAAATATATACCTTGGGAAAGGAAATGATATATTATGAAAAAAATCTTATTCAAAGGCTGTGGAACAGCAATTTGTACACCTTTTGACGAAAATGGTGTTAATTTGAAAGAGTTTGAAAAATTAGTAGAATTTCAAATTGAAAACAATGTAGATAGCATTATTGTTTGTGGAACTACAGGAGAAGCATCAACTATGACAATGGAAGAAAAAATAGCTACTATAAAATGTGCAGTTAAAACTTCTAATGGAAGAATACCTATTATTGCAGGTACTGGTGGAAATAATACAAAACAAGTTATTGAAAATTCTAGAATTGTTCAAGAACTTGGTGTAAACGGTTTATTAATAGTTACACCTTACTATAATAAATGTACTCAAAATGGTCTTATTGAACATTACAAAGAAATAGCTAAGAATGTTAATTTACCAATTATTATATATAGTGTACCTGGAAGAACTGGGGTAAACATTGAGCCAAAAACATGTTTAGAACTTTCAAAAATAGATAATATTGTTGCAATAAAAGAAGCAAGCGGTAATTTATCTCAAGTGGCGGAGATTGCACATTTATGTGGAGATAACTTAAATATATATTCAGGAAATGATGATCAAGTTTTACCTGTACTCTCACTTGGAGGAATTGGAGTTATTTCAGTTTTGTCCAATGTATTACCTCAATATACTCATAATATGGTTCAAAATTTCTTTGATGGAAATATATCTAAATCAACTCAAATGCAATTAGATGCTATCCCACTAATTAAAGCATTATTTTCTGAGGTGAACCCTATTCCAGTAAAAGCTGCTCTAAATAATATTGGTTTTAACTTTGGAATACCTAGATTACCGCTTACCCAAATAACTGCTGAAAAAGAAGCTATATTAAAAACCGAATTAGCTAAATATATTGTTTAATTTCATAATATCAATATTTAAATATGGAAAGTTAAAAGGAGAAATACATATGTTAGAAGTTATGATAAATGGATGTAATGGAAAAATGGGTCAAATAGTTTGCGACTTACTAGATAAAACCGAAAATCTAGTAATAAAATATGGCTTCGATAAGACTATTACCGGAGAATTTGCATTTCCTGTTTATAATAAAATAGAAAATATACCAGAAAAACCAAATGTAATAATAGATTTTTCGATACCTATTGCTACACTAAATATTTTAGAATATGCTAGTAAAAATCATATTCCTATTGTAATAGCAACTACAGGCTTTACAACAGAACAAGAAAAAATTATTGAAAATTATAGTAAAAAAATACCTATTTTTAAATCTGCAAATATGTCTTATGACATAATGATTATGAAGAAATTAGTACAATGGCTCGCACCTTTATTGAAAGACACAGATATTGAAATTACAGAAACACATCATAATAGAAAAATAGACAGTCCAAGTGGTACTGCTCAAATGCTTGCAGATACGATAAATTTTGCTTTAGATAATAAACTTCATTGTGAATACAATAGACACAACAAAAAAGAAAAACGTGACAAAAACGAAATTGGAATGAATTCAATTAGAGGTCGGCAATATTGTTGGAGAACATACAGTACAATTTTTCGGAGAATTTGAAACATTGGAAATAAAACACACCTCTTATTCCAGAAATGTATTTGCAGAAGGAGCAATTAAAGCTGCACAATTTATTGTTGAGCAAAAACCTGGATTATATGATATGAATGATTTGTCACAAATTTAATTGAATTAGTTGGAAATTCTTTTTATACAATAGGAAAGTTATCCTTTCCTATTGTATAAAAAAATTGCCAAAAAGGGCGTCCCTTTGGCAATTTTTTGAAATTATTCAGCTTTTTTATCAGCAGTTGGAGCTTCTTTTACATCTTCAACTACTTCTTCTTTAACTGTATCTACAACTTCTTGTGTTTCAACATTTTCTGTTTCAACAGCAGGTGCTTCTTCTGGAGATGCTACATCTTCAACTAAATCTTCTTTAACAACTATTTCTTTGTCTTCGATTCTAGCTCCAACATCTTCTCTAGTTTTTGCAGCTTTACCTACTCTGTCTCTTAAGTAGAATAATTTAGCTCTTCTTGCTTTACCTACTCTTACTAATTCTACTTTTTCAACTAATGGTGAATGAACTAAAAATGTTTTTTCAACACCTACACCATAAGAAATTTTTCTAACTGTAAATGTTTTATTTACTCCTCCACCTTGTACTTTAATAATAATTCCTTCAAATACTTGGATTCTTTCTTTGTTTCCTTCTTTTATTCTAACATGTACTCTAACTGTATTACCAACTTTTAATTCTGGTATTTTATTTTTTAATTGTTCGTGTTCAATAGATTTTATAATATCCATTTTAGAATTTCCTCCTTCTTTCAATTTTGAGCGGTGCATCTAATGTGCACTTCATTTTTTTATAATCTACCACTAATTTAAATTATCTAACGATAAATTAATCAGTATTTCGATTTATTAAACTAAGTCTGGTCTTTTTTTCTTAGTGATTTTTAAAGATTGTTCTTTTCTCCATTTTTCTATATTTTCATGATGTCCAGAAAGTAAAATACTAGGAACTGGCTCACCTTCAAAAACTTCTGGTCTTGTATATTGTGGATATTCCAAAAGACCATTTGAAAAACTTTCTTCTTTTATAGAATCCTGTTTTAGAACACCTTCTATATATCTACTAACACTATCTATTAAAACCATTGCTGGAATTTCTCCACCAGTTAATACATAGTCACCAATAGATATTTCTTCATCTACAATTTTATCTATAACTCTTTGGTCAATACCTTCATAATGACCACAAAGTATAATTAAATGATTTTCTTTACTAAGATTTTCAACCTTTTTTTGATTTAATGTTTTCCCTTGTGGTGACATATAGATAACTTTGCTATTTTCTGATTTTACAGAATTATATGCATCATAGACCACATCTGGTCTTATTACCATTCCTGCTCCACCACCATAAGGAGTATCATCAACTTTCTTATGTTTGTCTTTTGAAAAATCTCTAATATTTATAAGATTAATATTTATTAGGTCATTTTCTACTGCTCTTCCAATAATGCTATATTTTAATGATTCAAACATTTCTGGAAAAAGAGTTAAAACATCAAATTTCATTTTTACTACCATTCCCTCCTAATGCATAAATCTGGTTTAAAAAATAAATTTAGACAAACAAATTTAGAAAAGATTTCCTCCATTTTATATTAAACCTTTTATTAAATGAACTATCATTTTTTTCTTTTCAAGGTTAATTTCTTTTATAACTTCTGAAATTCCTGGTAAAAGAATTTGTTTTCCTAGCTCATCTTTTACAACATATACATCATTACTACCAGTATTAAAAATATCATCAATAGTTCCAAGTAATTCATTATTATCTGTATAAACTTCTAATCCAAGTAAATCTACTATATAATAAACACCTTTTTCCAAAGGTTCTTCTTTTTCCCTATCTACAAGTAAATAGCTTTGTCTTAGTAAATCTGCTTGTTCCGGATTGTCTATACCTTTTAATTTTATTAATACCATACCTTTATGATATTTCACTTCTTCTATTTCATATTCTTTTCTACCTTTTTTATTTTCAATATATATTGTTTTCAATTTGTCAAATCTTCGTATATCATCTGTAAAAGGATTAACTTTTACCATTCCTTTTATTCCAAATGTATTTACAATTTGACCAATTTCAAGATATTTTGTCATATTAATATACTCCAATTATCCTATAAATTCAATAGAAGCTCTTTTTTGTTCTCTACTTGCTACAGCTTTCATAACATTTCTTATAGATTTAGCAATTTTACCCTGTCTACCTATTATTTTTCCCATGTCACCTTCTGCAACTTTTACTTCAAAAACAACAGATTTTTCTCCATCTAATTCTTTAATTTCAACAGCCTCTTTATTATCTACTAAATTCAAAATAATAGTTTCTAAAATTTCTTTCATTTCTTAAGTTTCCTCCTAAAGTCTTATTTTGCTTTTTCGATTAAAGCTTTTACTGTATCTGTTGGTTTTGCACCATTTTTAATCCATTTTTCAACTTTTTCTTTATCTAGAACTATTGTTCCTGGTTCTGTCATTGGATTATAAGTTCCTAATTGCTCTATTATTTTACCATCTCTTGGGCTTCTTGAATCTGCTACTACTATATGATAAAATGGAGCTTTTTTCTTTCCTTCTCTTTGTAATCTAATTTTTACCATTTCTTTCACCTCCACAAAATTTAAAACATATATATTATATTTCTATATAACTATATTGGATTTTATTAAATCTAATATAATTAATAGAAAAAAGATTTAAAACAATTTAATTTAAAATTTGAAATTTTTAAGTGTGTTTTCATCAATTCCATTTAATAATTTCTTCATGCCACCTTTGTTGTTTTGCATTTTTTTCATCATTTTTTGTGTCATTTCAAATGATTGAATAAATTTATTAATATCTTGTACTGTAGTTCCACTACCTTTTGCTATACGTTGTCTACGACTTGCATTTAAAAGTTTTGTATTTCTTTTTTCGGCTTTTGTCATAGAACAAATAATTGCTTCAATTTTTTCAAATTCTTTATCATCAACTTTCAAGTCTTTGAATTGATTCATACCTGGTATCATTTTTAACAATGAAGAAAATGAACCCATTTTTTTTACTTGCCTTAATTGCAATAGATAATCATCTAAATCAAGTTCTTTTTTCTTTAATTGCTTTTCTAATTTTTCAGCTTGTTCAATATCGAAAGATTCTTCAGCTTTTTCTATAATTGATAAAATATCTCCCATTCCAAGTATTCTTTGAGCCATTCTATCTGGATGAAATACTTCTATATCACTTAGTTTTTCTCCTGTTGCAGCAAACTTAATTGGTTTTCCTGTAACATTTTTTACTGATAGTGCAGCACCACCACGAGTATCACCATCCAATTTTGTAAGTACAACTCCATCTATACCTACTTCTGTATTAAATTTTTCTGCCACATTAACCGCGTCTTGACCTGTCATACTATCTACAACAAGTAATACTTCATGAGGCTTCATATTTTTCTTTAAGTTTTTTAATTCATCCATTAAAGCTTCATCTATATGCAATCTACCTGCTGTATCTAATATAATAACATCATTTAGTTTAGACATTGCTGCAGACATTGCTTGCCTTGCTATATGAACTACATCTTTTGATGTTTCATTACTAAATACTGGAATGTTTAATTGCTTACCTACAACTTCTAATTGTTTTATAGCTGCTGGTCTATAAACATCACATGCAACTAACAAAGGTTTCTTGCCTTCTTTTCTTAGTAGATTTGCAAGTTTTCCTGCTGTTGTTGTCTTACCAGAACCTTGAAGCCCTACTAGCATAATTACTGTTGGTGGGTTTGGTGTAAAATTAATTTTACTTTCTGTTCCTCCGCAATAATTCTACTAATTCATCTTTTACGATTTTTACAACTTGTTGTCCAGGTGTTAAAGATTTTAGAACATCTTGACCAAGTGCTTTTTCTTGAATAGTATTTATAAATTCTTTTACAATTTTGTAGTTAACGTCAGCTTCTAAAAGTGCAAGCTTAACCTCTCTTAACATTTCCTTTAAATCAGATTCAGTTATTCTTGCTTTACCTCTAATTTTTCTTGTTATTTCTTGTAATCTAGAAGATAATCCTTCAAAAGCCATATTTCCCACTCCATTTCTTTTTAATATCTTTTGAATTTTTTAAACTAAACAATTTAGTTCTTTTTTTATGCTTTCTAAAACACTTGCGATTTGTTTATCAGAATAATCTTTTTGAATTTTAGTTAATTCTGATAGAACCTTCTCAATCTTTTTTTCTTGATTTAACGTCCTTTTCATAAACATTAGCTTTTCTTCATATTCGAAAAGCTTTTTTTCCCCCTTCTTCAAAATGTCCCTAACAGCTTGTCTTGTAATATTGTTATTTTCTGCAATTTCTGATAATGACAAGTCATTATTGTAGTAATCATCTATGAATTCAAATTGTTTTTCTGTTAAAAGTTTTCCATATAACTGACTTAACATACTGATTTTTATTTTTTCTTCCATAGTAATTACCTCTTTCCTTTTGTAATGCTAATATACTTTACACCTTTTTTATGCATTTGTCAAGGGATATTAGGAAATTTGTACAAAAATCGTTACAGGATGGTTACTGGTCAGCCATATGTAATTAGAAGTCCGCGCCAGTGATTAGTTATAAAAATTTTGCAATGGCTCGGGGGGACCGTTCAATGATTTACAAAAGTTCGAAGAACTTTTGGCTAAATCATTAGAATGGGGAGAATGGAAAAATTTTTATAACTAATCACGATTAAGCAGGACAACGAAATTTCAAGGCTGACTAGTAACTAATCTTTTACATTTTTAAATAATATTCTAGCTGAATTTAGCGTCTCTTTTGCCTTTTCTAATCTATACAAAGCTAAGCTTTCTCTATTTTCCTCTCTTCTATATGTCTAAACAATAATCTTTATCTTCTTTAGATGGTAAAATACTCTTAAAAGATTCAAGTAATTCTTCTCCTAATGGGTCATTTATACATTCACTCAGCTGTTTTAATCTATCCTTTAAATTTGGTTCTGAAAACAATCTACTTCTATCTGCGTTTTGTTCAGTTATAAGAGCTTCAAAAGCAGAACTATATATTTTAAATCCTGGAAGAGTTAATCCTGCAAAGTCACATAATCTCGCTGTTTTACCAATGTCTTGTGCACTCCTATAATATACAGGTTCTAGATTTCCACTTTTTCCCAAACCTGAAATAATCAATAAGTCTCCACCTTTTGGATCCTTATTAATCATATTTTGCTCTTGAATTTTTATTACTTCAGCTAAAGATTTAGCATCATTAACTATTTTTTGAATTGGGAAGGTCCTTCCTTTACCAGTTTTTTCAAATTCTTTAATATATCTTTCAATTGACTGTAACGCTGACCTTTCAGGGCTTGTAGCTATTACTAAAGAGACCGTTGAATATCCATGTTCTTTAGCATTATGTATATTTCCTAGAAACTTTACAGATGAAGCAGTCCCTTGAAGAACAATATTTCTTCTTTCCTCTATTCCTTTTTTTAGGAAACCAAAAAAAACAGGATTTGTTGGGAATGTTCCACTAACAAATTCCTTACCTTGACTTTTTAACCACCCATATAGCATCTCGTTCAATTCATCTACATCGAAAATACATAAATTTTTGCCTTTAAACATTTTATTGGCATATGTTGTTTTTCCACTTCCTGATTGACCAGCAACTGTAATAAAAATTGGCGAATTCTGACTTGATTCTCCTTCTTTAAAAACCATATCACTATATACTCTTAACAATTCCCCTGGCAAATTATCTTCCTGTTTTATCTCTTCTTTTTCATTTATCATAATATTACTTGTATGATATATTTAATAACTTAAATAACCATACGCTCCTTTCATATTTA